>JBCDDV010000122.1:0-6941 GCA_039180145.1 Cyanobacteria bacterium P01_G01_bin.49
GCCGGCAATTCAGGAGCCAACCCACTGGTTTTTTCTTTGACATATTCTGCTTCAAAGGTGACTTTTGTGTGATCGCTAATTAACCAAGTCACAGAGGGTGCAATTAAAATTCGCTCTTCGATATCTTCAAAATCTTTAAAAGTATTAGACCGTTCAAAGGACGCTGCCAGACGATAGGAAACAGTCCCATCATCATTTAAGGGGCCAGTAATATCTATCTCTGGACGGTAAAAATCATATTCACCTGCCCTAAATTCAAAAGAGAAAAATGGTTCTGACTGGGGGACTTTGGTGACCAAATTCACCGTCCCGCCTAAATTTCCTTGACCAAACAAGATTGATGCTGGGCCTTTCAGCACTTCAATACGTTCTACATTGGTGGTGATACCGCCAAAGAATCGCTGAGTATCATCTCTCAGACCATTTCTCAGGATATTTTGTGACTCAAATCCTCGAATGATCGGGGTTAGGGCTGAAGAACTTGTTGGCGCGCGTCCACTGGTGACACCACTAATATTTTCTAAGGCTTCCCCTACGGTTCTGTCGGCCCGGTCTTCAATTATTTCTTCTGGTACGACATCAATATCTTGAGGCGTGTCTAAAATTTCAGAATCATCACGGGAAACAGAAGATGTTTTTGGTGGGGTATAAGTCCGTTCAGCAAGGGGGGAACGGGGTTCTTCTGGCGGTGGGGGATCGGGTTCTTCTGGCGGTGGGGGATCGGGTTCGGCTGTGACAACAACCTCCGGTAGTTCTTCTTCACCTGTGGGTTGTCTGGGAGGAGTTGGCGTTTCTGTTGGGGTTTCTTGTCCAGGAATAGAGGGTGGGGAAGTTGATGTGGGGGGTTGAGTATCTGTCGGAGTTTCCGAAACGGATGGTGGTGATGACGGTGGTTGGTTACGAGCGATCGCTCCGATTTCGGGTAAGCGAACAACTAATCCTGACTGATCTGTGGTAACTTCGGCAATGGGAACTTCTGTTTGCCCAACAATGGTCACGAATACCCCTGTTCGATACTGTTGCTTAATGCTAATTGAGGCAATGCCTTCTACGGGATTTTCTTGTAGGAATTCTTGACCACCTCCAGGCAAACGCAATCGAGCATTCAATAAATCGACGACTAAGGTATTGCCTGAGCGGGTTTCAAAAAATTGAGGCGGTGAGCCATCGGCTGTGGTGATCACCAAGGTAAACCCTTCCTCTGTTGCTTCTAAGCGTAAGTCGGTGATCTCTACAATGGGAGGCAACTGGGCCCAAGCGGGTTGAGAAATACAAACGGCGATCGCGCTGGTTAAGAAAAAACTGGGGAAAAAAAGGGATTGCTTCATTACTCAATACTTCAGTACCAATGGCAAGATTGGTCGAACATCGATAGATTGCCCTTGAGCCTGGCCATCAAAGGTTAACGTTAATAAGGGAGTACTTCCCCGTTTGACGGACAAAAGACCATGAAACTCTAACAAGGAAATTGCTTGAGTCAATAAGTTATTTTGGGCAAGGGTGATGTCTATCTCCGTTAACTTTTTGATATTAAGGGGATGGGTGATTAATTGCCGATGTTCTTCGGACGAATAATCGAGCCAAGTGGTTAAGGCCATTAGATTAGGAAGAGTATAACAGATTGGTTCAGATAGTGTCGTTCGATTGTCTGAAGAAAAATTAACCCAGGCATCGGAGTTTTTCTGCCAACGGTTTCTGTCGCCGTTACTATGGCGCAACCCAATGCCAAAAGGAGAAGCCCCTGTCTGTTTCCAATTAATACGGGACAAAATATCCATGCCCGTTTCTACCGTATATTGCCGAACTTTATTTTCATCTTCAACCCAGATGAGTTCGAGGTAAGTATTTTCAAAGAAAAAGAGTGCTGAAGCGGTTCCCTGATCGCTACGCTGCAAAAGATGGGATCTGTGCAGTCCAAATTCTTGTAAGACTGAGACGGCGGATAGTCCTTCTGCTGCGTAAATTACTAGATGGTCAACTTCGAGCAAAAAGTGATCTGTGTTCACGAGAGTTGATGATGATGTCATAGTTTTTGAGGGTGTCGTCTCTGCTAAAAGAATTGGGGTTAGTGTTTATCGCTTTGCTCGAATAACTTTTTGAGGACCGGAGAATCTTGGGTTTGCGAATATCGCCTTAAAGGATTGTAATTTTTGCATAAAAGATTTAGTTTAATGCTAATTATTTTTAATAAGTTATTAACCATTAGGCAATAAAAGGGAGATTTTTGTCAACTCTCTACTGCTAGATTATTAAGCTATTGGACTTACATCGTCGAGAATTGCTGAGTGAATCAGAAACTTTTCACCTGAAATTCGGCATTACAGGCTTAGCAAAGTTCTTTTAGCACAAGATATTTCATTAACTTATTTAAGGTTTATTAAACAATCAGTAGATTCTATCAAAGAAAGACACAATAAAGTTGCAATTATAGATTTTTTCTGTTACCTTTCCATTTGTTGAGAATTAATCGCAAAAAATATTAAGTCTGTTGAAGTGTTGACAGGTAACTTTCTGCTGTCAGAAGGTTGACATTTTTAGCCATTGGGCCATCGCTGCAGTTAATTTATTAAAGTTCGTGAGGAGAGTTACATGGTCAAAACAACTAGGCAACAATTAGCTGCTGTAGCGACAGGATTGGCAGTCTTAGGATTATGGACAATTTGTGCAAAATCTGCACAAGCGTTTTCCTTTGGTTCCTCATTGGATGGCTCTGATTCATCAAACAATTCTTTATTCACTTAAATCATCATGATTATTCCTTCCTACCAAAAACTCACCTTAGTGGCTGCCAGCACAGCTTTAAGCTTGAATGCGATCGCTATAGAATCCACTCAAGCAGCCACTGTCACCTATCAATTTAAGGCAGACCTTGTCGAGAGTATTCTCTTAGAAGGGTTTCCCGAAATTGGATTAGAAGCTAACCCAGATTTTTATAAGGGGAAATTAACCTTTGATGATTCCTTGCTAACCAATATGGGTTTTGAGAGTTTAGGGGTTGAAGATGGTTTGTCCGTGGTTCTGACAAGCGATCCTCGTATCAACGAGGAGCTAGATCCCCGCTTTCCAGATTTTCCTATCGTAACCTTCCAAGACGGTGAGTTACTCGGACTGGACTGGTTTGCTGTTTATCACCCTTTTACCAATGTTCCTGAACTCAACTATCCAGGCGATTTCTTGCAGATAACCGGAACAGAACTTACCGACGGGTTTGATCCAACTTTTTACACCCCAGAAGAAGAACCCCGCTCTCCAGTGTTGGGATTTGGTACGGTAGAGTATGCTAGCGTTCCAGAGCCTAGCGCAATTATTGGATTAGCATTTTTCGTTTTGGGGGCTGGCTCAAAATTAAAACGCAAGAAACCATAAAAACGCTAAATTTTTCTTGAATTCTGGGGTCTCACATCTATTAGCGTTTTATTATTCGAGATGATCTCAGATTATTAGTCCCATGGATTTTCTAAACTTTTGTATCAAAGCCAGGCTTAGATGCAAACTATCAAACCATCAACTTCGAGGCTGTAAAATTGTCTCAAACCTAACTATAGTAAGCATTTGTGGCATTTCTAATAAGAGGTGATCACCGCTTCTTTTAGCAGCATTCGATGAAAAGTGTTATGTTTTTCATGGCCACTATCATTAGCAGATATCATTACCTTTAGGCTCAAGAACCAGCCAATGTCATCTGTTACATCAAAAATCGCTTCTTTTTATTGTTTTGTCAGCAAAGGAAATCTCCTATGAAAAAATATCCCCACACTCAAGATAATGGACAGGTACTCCCACAAATTTCGTCTGTGAAAGGTGAAACCTTAGTTATTATTGACGGCAACGTTGATAATCCTCAACAGTTAGAACAAGGTGTTGCTAAAGGGGTAACTGCCATTGTTCTTGATCGCCATAGAGATGGCATTGAACAAATTACTGAAGTTTTAGATAAAAATAGCTTTCAAAGCTTTCACCTAGTTTCTCATGGTTGGGCAGGGGGAATACAACTCGGAAACACTCAACTAAGCCTCAACACCATAGACCAGTATCTCAGCCAATTGCAAACTTGGTCAAAAAAGCTGGCTGGCGCATCAATGTTTCTTTATGGCTGCCAAGTTGCCTTGGGAGAACAGGGTCACCGTTTCCTTGAACGCTTGCATCAAATAACAGGAGCGAATCTCGCTGCTTCAAGCGATCGCGTTGGTAATGCCTTGCGGGGCGGCAATTGGGATCTTAACTTCCAATTGGGGCAGATTAATCGTCAATTAGCTTTCCTTCCAGAAACTCAGCAAGCTTACGCAGGAGTATTTATTCCTACCATCGGAATTACTGCAGATGAACTTACCCTAATTGAAGATGAAGGCAGTGTCACCACCATTACCCTCAACCTTAGTGAACCGCCTCCAGCAGAAGGTGTTGTTGTCACTATTGCTAATAATACCCCCTTTGCATTAGGAGACTTTGATGTTTTACCGCCTCCCCCCCAAGCAAGCTTTACTGGCGGTCAATTGGTTCAGGTTAATGCTGATAATAGTGGATTACAATTTAGGGTAACTGCTCAGACCGCTACCATTACGTTACCTATTTTTAATGATGCTGATCTTCCCCCTGGAGATCCCAACGCAACTCGAAATGATGATGTCGGTGTTGAGGAATCTATCTTTTCCCTTGTAGACGGCGATACCTACGATGTCGATCCCAGTGCTAGTCAAGTTACCTTTACCCTAGCTGATACCGCTTCCCAACTGGCACCTCCCCCACCGCCTGTTACACCAACGGTTTCCTTTCAAACCAATACTGACACCCTGTTTGAATCAGAGGGAACCGTATTAACATTTACGTTTGACCTCAGCGAACCCCCGCCACCAGAAGGAGTCAATGTTACCGTTAATGGCGATGTTGCTCAAAATTTAAATCAATTAGATGTATTTAACATCGCAGCGACAGGGGGTGAGTTTCCCGTCCCAGATTTTGACAATACAGGTTTCTCTTTCCTAATTACCGAGCAAACTGCAACTGTAAGCTCTCCTATTTTCAACGATGGTAACCCAGAAGACCCTGTAACCGTTAATTATACCCTCGCCCCTGGTGATGGCTATGAAGTTGATCCCGGTGCTAATCAGGCTAGTGTAACTTTTGCTGATAGTCCTGCCCCTGTTAATGCTCCTCCGGTAGCGACTGATGATAGTGGAACGACTCCTGAAGATGCTCCAGTCACAGGAAACGTTTTGAATAACGATAGTGACCCCGATGGTGATCCCCTAACGGTTAGTGCTGTCAACGGGGAAGCAGGCAATGTGGGTAGTCCGGTTACTTTAGCATCTGGTGCGCTATTAACCGTCAACGGCGATGGTAGTTATAGCTATGACCCCAACGGGCAGTTTGAAAGCTTAAATGATGGGGAAACTGCCACTGATAGCTTTGACTATACCCTCAGTGATGGACAAGAAACCACTACTGCTACCGCTACCATTACGATTGATGGAGTTGGAGTAACACCACCTCCTCCTGTAGAAAACCAACCTCCGGTAGCGACTGATGATAGTGGAACGACTCCTGAGAATGCCCCGTTTACTGGTAACGTCTTAGGTAACGACAGTGACCCCGATGGTGATCCCTTAACGGTTAGTGCAGTTAACGGGGAAGCGAGTAGTGTAGGAACTCCGGTTACCTTAGCATCTGGTGCCTTGTTAACCGTCAACGGCGATGGTAGTTATAGCTATGACCCCAACGGGCAGTTTGAGAGCTTAAATGATGGAGAAACCGCCACTGATAGCTTTGACTATACCCTCAGCGATGGACAGGAAACTACCATCGCTACCGCTACTATCACCATTGATGGAGTTGGAGTAACGCCGCCTCCTCCTGTAGAAAACCAACCCCCTGTGGCGACTGATGATAGCGGTACAACGCCAGAAAACGCTCCCCTAACGGATAACGTCTTAGATAACGATAGTGACCCCGACGGAGATCCCCTCAGTGTGAGTGCGGTTAATGGGGAAGCAGGTAATGTAGGCAGTTCTGTCACCTTAGCATCTGGTGCCTTGTTAACCGTCAACGGCGATGGGAGTTATAGTTATGACCCCAACGGGCAGTTTGAAAGCTTAAACGAGGGAGAAACCGCCACTGATAGCTTTGACTATACCCTCAGCGATGGACAAGAAACTACCACTGCTACCGCCACCATTACTATCGATGGAGTTGGAGTAACGCCGCCGCCTCCTGTAGAAAACCAACCCCCTGCGGCGACTGATGATGCTTACATTTCAGATCAAAGTCAACCTGTCACGGCCAACGTTCTAGACAATGACACTGACCCTGACGGTGATCCTTTGAGTGCTATTTTGGATCAAGGGCCAAGCAATGGAACTCTCGATTTCAATGAAGATGGTTCCTTCACCTACACCCCTGATCAAGGCTTTACAGGGACTGATAGCTTTACCTACCAAGCTAGCGACGGAACTGATAGTTCTGACCCGGCAACTGTTACCCTAGAAGTGACCCAAGCACCTGTCACAGAGGAAAGCTTATTCTTTGGTACTTCTGGGAATGATACCTTTGATGTAGCAATAACCCCAGATTTCGATGGTAATAATGATCTTGCTTTTACTGGGTCAGGTGATGACTTGATCGATACCACCGCTGGAAGTGGCGGAAATCGCCTTTATGGGGGATCTGACAACGATACATTCTTCCTCGGCAACAATAACCGAGCTTTTGGTGGCGAAGGAGATGATATCTTTTACTTTGAGGGTGGTAATAATGTTGTCACCGGAGAAACAGGTGCTGACCAATTCTGGTTAGCTATGGGGGATATTCCTCAAGCGACTAATACTATCACTGATTTTGAACTTGATATTGACGTATTAGGAGTTAGCGATTTGAGTTTGAGTTTTCAGGATTTAACCCTGATTCAACAAAATAGTAACACCTTAATCACTAGTAATGGAGAAGAA
>JBCDDV010000123.1:0-6916 GCA_039180145.1 Cyanobacteria bacterium P01_G01_bin.49
ATAAACATGGTCATTTTGAGTGGCCTGGAGTTGTCCCCAAAATGATTCTCCTTGAAACTCTTTAATTAGTCCTTCTAGAGAGGGGTCAACCATTAATAAAATTTCAGGGTTTTCTTGCAAAATTTTTTCGGCAGACAAAGTCACATATCCTTGTACGGGAGAAGTTCCTTGAAGGTCAGCAGCAACATTGTTGAGGTTGAATTGAGTTAATAAGTCTCCAGCCCAACTATTTTTATTTGGGGCTAAAATAGGTTGACGACTGACTAATACTAACCCTGATAAATTATGTTGGGGAATATCTGTTAAAAAAGTTTGGTAACGGGTTAATAAAGGGGTGGGATCTGCTTCGATCAAATTGGCAATCGTTTTGGTGATTTCTAAAAAAGCAGTCCAATTATTAATGTCAGTCGATAAGGTGGCAATGCCTAGTTCTTTTAATTTATTGAGGGTGCGATCGCTAAACCCTTTTGCTCCAATCACCAAATCGGGTTTCAGGGCAATAATTTTCTCTAAACTAGGAAGGGTTTGTCCTTGAGAGACTCTAGGTATAGATTGAAAACGTTGTTCGTCTTTGAAAATACGACTCCCGACCATTCCCACCAGTTTATCTGAATCTAATTGCTCAATAATATCACTGCTTAATGAGGTTAAAGCAACAATTCTCTTGACAGAATTAACAGGGGTTGATGGTTGATTCTCTAGATTAGATGAGGAACCGCAACTAATGACGACAAAGGTAAAAAAAGGGACTAACAAACATAAAAAGAAACGGCGAAACATTTATTTTTCCTCTTCATCACATTTATAATTGTCCCAGATAAATTCCTTTTTTGATAGAAAATTTGTTTAATGAAAAAACTGGGATACACTATTACGGAGGGTGATCGAGAAAGCGATCGCTTCCCTTGTAAAGTTAAAACCGTCTATGGTCAATCAAGTGTGTGGGTAACATCATCAGCTAATAATATACTAACCCCAACGGCGATTGCCTTAGGAAACTTCGACGGTGTTCATTTAGGACATCGACAGGTCTTACAACCTATTTTGCCGTTTACTGAGGAGACAATTCCCACAGTTGTCACCTTTACTCCTCATCCCCAAGAATTTTTTACAGGAAAAACACGACAACTTCTTACCCCTCTAACTGAAAAAGTCCAATTGTTGGAGTCCTTGCACATTAAACAGCTAGTCCGCTTACCTTTTGATCGGGGGTTAGCATCCCTAAGTCCCCAAGCGTTTGTCGCAGAGATTTTAGTCAAACAACTTAAGGCTAAGTATATTAGTGTGGGGCAAGATTTTCGCTTTGGCCAGGGAAGACAAGGAACTGCCCAGGATTTACAAGAATTAGCGGCGACTTTTGGTATTTCTGTCCATATTACTGGTTTACAGACTTGCTTATCACCCACTGATGAGGCACTTCGCATCAGTAGTTCTCGTATTCGTCAATGTTTAGCCAGTGGAGACATGGCACAAGCTCAGAAAATGTTAGGCTATCCCTATGCTCTACAAGGGATGGTGGTTAAAGGGCAACAAGTCGGACGCACAATTGGCTTTCCTACCGCTAATTTACAACTGCCCTCAGATAAGTTGCTGCCACGTCGTGGGGTTTACCGGGTTCACGTTCAGTTAACCCCCCAGGAATTTGTGAGAGGGGTGATGAATATTGGGAGTCGTCCTACCGTTAATGGTCAAGTCCCAACGGCAGAGGTTCATCTCTTGGACTGGTCAGGGAATTTATATGGTCAAACCCTAACGGTTCAATTAGAAAAGTTCTTACGACCTGAACAAAAATTTCCTTCCCTTGACGCCCTGAAATCTCAAATTAGGCGAGATTGTCAGATAGCAAAAGAAATCCCAGACTAATCATTTATTGTGTTATTAGCATTTTGATCAACTTTAGCGAATTTCTAAGGCTTTTCTTGCTTGTTCACGATCATCAAAATGAACTTTTTCTGTGCCTAAAATTTGATAATCTTCATGACCTTTTCCAGCAATTAAAACCCCATCTCCTGGTTTGGCTTGTCGAATAGCTGTCTCGATAGCTTCTGCGCGATCGCAAATAACAAGGGGATCTACTGATTGAGGAATTCCGGTTAAGATATCAGATAAAATTTGTTGAGGATCTTCCGTTCTCGGATTATCCGAAGTCACGACAGAAACATCTGCTAATTCCCCGCAAATTTTTCCCATTAAAGGGCGTTTCGTCCGATCACGGTCACCCCCACAACCAAAGACACAAATCATTTTACCCCCAATAAAAGGACGAGCAGCTTTTAACAAATTTTCTAAACTATCAGGAGTATGGGCATAATCAACAATCACACTAATTTCCTGGGTATCGTTAATTTGAACTCGTTCCATACGTCCAGGTACTCCCATGAATTGGGGAAGTTTTTCAATGACTGTGTTTAAGTCTAATCCCAGTTCCATAATTGTCCCAACAGCAGCCAACAAATTGGACAAGTTAAATTGTCCTACCAAGGGAGAATTAAAAGCAATACTTCCTTGAGGTGTCTGTAAAGTTCCACTAACACCGATGGCTTGATAATTAAGATCCCTGGTATAAAAATCTGCATTAGAATCTTTCACACTATAAGACCAAACTTGCTCAGAATTTAAGGTTTCAATTAACCGTTTACCGTAGGGATCGTCTAAATTAATAATGGCTCGCCCTTTTAAATAATTTGGGGTAAATAATAACTGTTTTGCCGTAAAATAATCTTCCATATCTTTATGAAAGTCTAGGTGATCTTGTGTCAAATTAGTAAAAACACTCACATCAAAAGAACATTCTTTCACTCTTCCTTGGGCTAAAGCGTGGGAACTGACTTCCATGACACAATATTCATTATTAGCGGCCACTGCTTGGGCCAATTGAGCTTGTAATTCCGTTGCAAATGGAGTGGTATGCACGGCTGTTTTTTCAAACCCTGCCCAACGCGTATACAAGGTTCCTAATAAAGCAGTGGGATGTTGGCACTGTGTTAAGAAAAATTCAATTAAATGGGTAGTTGTGGTTTTGCCATTGGTTCCCGTTATCCCGATCATCTTTAATTGTTGCGCTGGATAGTTATAGAATGCCGCAGCAATTGCTGCCGCTACAGTAATCACATCTTCGGTAATGATCAGGTAAGCATCGGGGGTAGGCGGAAATTTTTTTGCTGCTTGAGGGGTAATAATGGCGGCAACTGCCCCAATTTCAATAGCACTTTGCCAAAATTCCCCCCCATCAACACGGGTTCCTGACATTCCGATAAATAAGTCCCCTGGTTGACAAGCGTGGGAGTTGGTAGAAATGCCTTTAATATCGAGATCTAAAGCCGAGTGGTTGGGAATTGGTTCAATACTCGGAACTTTTGTTAATAAGTCACGCAGTTTCATCATAGTTTTGCAGAGGGTTTTTAATGTTAGATTATCAAACAAACTGCAAGGTTCCGTCTACCTTGGCGTTTCATTAATTTTGTTTCGAGACGAGAAAATCTGTCGCTTACCACTCTAGGAATTGCAAGATGTTTTATTAGTGTAACAAGAGGCTGCGATCGCAAAAGTTTCTTGTGCAAAGTTAATTTTTTCTTCTGCAGTTTCTGGTAAACCATTTCGAGTCAAGGAATTAAGCCTGTTTGGTTGGCAATTTGAATAGATAATCCTGGACGAGCATTCATTATGCTTTTCGATTGTTGAGCATTAAGAAATTAGAAACCTTTTATAAAATTGCCAATCAATCTTTTTGTCTTTCATAACAATACTTAAGCTGATCTTGCTTGTTTCACCATATCAATTAAAGTGTGGTGAGCATCTTCTGAATCTTGCAAATAATGGTCAAAGGTGATGCGTAGGGGAATGGTTTTGTCTTTTACTTGTACCGTTAAATTCATTCCCTCTTGGTCTATTGATTCCATCAAGGCTGTTTCCGCTTCTGGCATTTTGCCAAAAACCTTAGCATACAATGTAATTGCATTTTGGTGATCATCATTCATATGTTGACAAATGCGATCGCTAATAGCGGGAGTAATGGATTCAGACATAATTCTTTATTTAACAATATTGACGACAAAAGTTAATAATATCAGAAATTTTATCAGTTTGTTGAGGATAAACAATGGGAGGACGTTTAATGATAATAAGAGGAATTTTTAACTGTTCAGCTACTATTGCTTTAAGATATTCTCCCCCTTGTTTTCCTGATGCTTTGCTCACCACAAGATTAATTTTCCATTGTTGCCATAATGCTTTCTCTAAGTCTATTTTAATAGGAGGTCTCAGAGCAATCAAACGCTCTTCAGTAAATCCTGCTTTTAAAGCCACTTGTAAGGACTGGATTCTTGGTAAAATACGCCCGTATAATATGGCTTTATTTTGCCATTGTTTAAATAGGGATAAAGCTTGATAACCAACGGTTAATAATACCCGTTTATTAAGCAAGAAATCACCTTGAATTAAGCTGTCAAAACTATCTAATTCAATCACTTGATTTTTATGGGTTAAGAAAGGTCTTTCATATCGTAAATAAGGAATTGATTGTTGCTGAGCAATTTGCATCACTTGTTGGGAAATTTTAACAGCATAGGGATGAGAAGCATCAACAATCGCTAAAATTTTTTCTTGATGACAGAAGTGATAAATGTTAGCAGAATCTAATTTTCCAATTTTGACAGCTATCTTCGGATTAATGGGGTAAAGCGTTTTGGCATTTGTTGTGGTTACTGTAACGATACAATGAAAATTATCATCAGCGATCGCCTTAGCAATATTTCTACTCTCTCCTGTTCCCCCAACTAACCAAATTTTTCCAACTTTCTGTCCCATTCAGTTTGATTTATTTTCTTCCTTTTAAGGCTTTTTGAAAGTTTTGACGGTAAGATTGATTTATCACTAATAGAGCGGGCCACAAAAGAGCTAGTGATAATTTTGTGGGCAACTGACGACTGAAATTAGTATAGACGTATCCTGATATAAATTTCCAGATACCGACTAAATAAACGCCTAAAACAATATAAGAAATTAGTTGAAACATTTTTAACCTTCTTCGAGTATCCTCAACAATAATTAGATCTTCCCCAATTTTAACCTGATCGTCAATGAAAAGGATGATTTTTGAACCAGTTATTTAAGGTAACCATTGGGGTTTAAAGCCAGAAATCAGTTCTTGTGGCTGAATTTTTAGGGATTTTTTCAAGTTGGTTAGTTCGGGTAAAGGTAATAACCAGAGTTGGCCATCAGCAATTGCTTGTTTTTCGGAAGTCAGTAAATCATACTCAGATTGAGGAATAGTTGTGACTACCTGATCAAACAATAAGGCAACACCATCAGGGGACATACTTAAGCTAACATCTCGATAATTTGGTAAAGCTAATAAGGGTAAATCTGTCTCTGTTTTTAAATCAACAACGGAGAGAAAAGGTTCTTCTCGATACTGTTCATTTTCCCCTTGCACTAAGTCAATTTTTAAACAGTAAAGGTTATTTTCATCTCTCGGTTCAAATTCGCAATCAATAATAGGATAAGGGGTTCGTAATAATTCTTTGGCTTTTCCCTGCCTATGAATTAACATCAAAGAACGCGTATAATCTATATTGTCTCTGACTAGTAATAGTTCTTTTCCATTTTGAGAAAAACCGAGGATTTTTTCGTAGTTCGGAAGAATTTTGGATGAACCAGCATCTGCACTTAAAGGGACTAGGCGAATTCCACCTTGTTGAGCGACAGCGAGACGTTTTCCGTTGGGAGAAATGACAAAATTAGCCCCAGGAATTCCCAATGATCTGGGTGATTCTTGATCAGGAATTATCCATAAACTAGAGTCGGCTTTATTTTCGAGATTAATACGCCAAACAATGATTGTTTTTCCATTTTCAGATAAAGAAAATCGGTTGTTATAGTAGCCATTAGCTGCTAAAATCCTTTTCAATTTTCCGGCTCTTCGGGTGACAGTTGTTACTGGAGAAATGTTGAATCCAGTTGTTACAGTATAAAGTTCTTGTTGGGTAATTCCTTTCCCATGAACTCTGGGTTCAAAAGCACTAAAAAGAATTTGGTCACTATTGGGATAGATTTTAAAGTTTGTAACGACTAAATCACGAGGAGTTAGAATCGTTTTTTGGGGTTTGTTAATATCAGTAATATTATAGAGAATTAGGCGACCTTTTTCTTCTTTCTCAATCCCAATATAAGCAAGCACTCTATCACGGGTACTAAATAAACTAACAAACGGTTTTAAGATTTCTTGGTCATAACTTCGACGAACATCTGCTAGCTGAATTTGATAGTTTGTTCCATAAATGGGGGGATCATTTAAAGTGTATGTTAAGCTTCTTCCTTGCCAAGCTATTCTTCCAGGAAGGGGAGGATCAATCGTCAAATTTTTCGCGACACTCTCTTGCTCAACAGGACGATTGAATGTTAAATTAAAAGTCTTATTTTCAACCCCTACTTTCTTGTCTGCCCAACTAAAGTTACTAACTTTTAAAGGGACTTGCTCACCTCGAAATAGCATCGTTCCCAGCACGATACTTAAGCAAATAATACAGCCTATAACTATCCAGTCAAATAGTTTTAGTCTTATAAATAATTCTTTTATATTTGTTTTTATTTTCTTCATAATTTGCCTTGAATTATTAATATATTAATTATCTAATATTTCAATCAATCCTTGCTGTCCATCAATTCTTACCTGTTGACCATCTCGCAATAATTCAGTGGCGTGATTGACATCCATAACGGCAGGAATACCATATTCTCGTGCTACAATTGCTCCATGAGATAAAGAACCACCCACTTCAGATATAATACCACTAGCACGTGCTATTAGAGGCCCCCAGCCTGAATCTGTGTAAGGAACAACAATGATAGTATTGGGCGGAATTTCTGCTAATATTTGTAGATTTTTGAGAATTAAAATTCTCCCTTCAACCTGTCC
>JBCDDV010000124.1:0-6906 GCA_039180145.1 Cyanobacteria bacterium P01_G01_bin.49
ATATTCGCTAAAAATTCTGATTTGGCTAGATTAGCACTTTCTGCTTTTTCTTTGGCTTTTTGCAGTTCTATTTGAGTTACTTTTAACTGACGTAGCGTTGAACGTAATTCTTGGTTGCTTTTTTCCAAAGCTTTTTCAGTTCTAATTACATTACTAATATCAGCAATAAAACCTTCAAGAAATTCTACTTCTCCTGAAGAGTTAAAAATCCCTTGACCTTGTTCCCAAACCCATTTTTCGGTTCCCTGTTGAGTGAGGAGACGATAAGTCAGTTGAAAGGCTCTTTTTTCGGTGAGAGCTTCTTGAACCGCTTGTTCAATACGATTTCGCTCTTCTGGATGAATTAATTGCTTGTATTGAACTAAGTAATTTTCGGTTAAATCTTTAGGCAAATAACCGGTTAAGCTTTGACATCCTTCACTGACAAAAATCATGGTCCAGTTACTATCATTCTGACAACGATAAGCCATTCCTGGCAGATTGCTCAATAAAGTCATTAGTGTTCTTTGACTGTCTGCTAAAGAGGCGGTTCTTGCGGCTACTTTTTGTTCTAATTCTTGATTGGCTTGTTCTAAGGCTTTAAACGATTCCTTTAGTTGTGCGCTCATCCTGTTAAAAGACTTTGCAAGAATAGTCGTCTCAAGCATCATACTGGGTTCTACTTGTTGCTCGAAATCTCCTTGGGCAAATTGGTCTGATGCCTGAGCAATACGCACAATGGGAGTAGCAACCCATCGAGAGGTGACAATCCCCAATATTGTCGCCACAGCTAGGGCTCCCAAGCACAAAATCATGGTCGTGCGTGTATTAGCATCAATCTGCTCCGTGAAATCGACTTTTGGAAGAACCACCACCATGAACCAATCTAGCCCTAGTTGGTCTTGAAATGGTGTGATTTGTAAGTATTGAGATTTTTTCCCAATCTTGAAGGTCAACCGCTCGCTACGGTCAATCTGTTCAAAACTCTGGTATTGACTTAGCAGATACTGTGCCGACTCTCGAATTAAAAGATCATTGCTTTCTACAGCAGCTAGTCTTTTTTCTTTCTCCCCAATCTTCCGAAAAGGAGTCTCTGCCGCCGAACTGGCTACAATGTATCCTGATCGTTCCATAATAAATACCTGTCCAGACTTACTAACTGAAAGTTGTCTTAGAAAGTTGCTCAGGTCGGAAAGAGTCTGATCGGCGGCTACTACCCCGAGTAATAACCCAGACTTATCGTAGATAGGAATAGCATGGGTAATCCCCAAACGCGGAGAAGCAGCAAATACATAGATGGGAGACCAAGTTGGTCCTTTGGCTTTTACAGCTGCTTTATACCAAGGTCGTTGACGCGGATCGTATTCAACACTTTTAATCAATCCCTTTTGATTACCTAAGTGATCAAGTTGATACATGTTTCGAAGAGGAGCGGTTTTCTGTGTTCTAATTTGAAGGGAAGTGAGATGCTCAGATTGCCGCCAAACTCCTACAAAATCGCCTTTTGGATTGGCAAAGTAAACAAAAGGAACGGCCTTTGAGACTTGTGTCTGTTGCCAAAAATATCGTCTCATACTTGTATAATCAGTCGGATTGAAGTTACCTGTTTCGATGGCGGCCCGATTGATTTGTAAAAATTGATGGGGAACGTTGGCAAAAGTCTTAACATGCTTTTGGACGTGAGCTGTCACTTCATTGCCGATCTGGGTAACCAGTTGATTAACCGTCTTCTGACTATGGCGTAAGGCAAGCCATCCCGTTATTCCTGCCGCTGTCAAAATTGGGATAATAAACGAAACAACCAATGTAGTGCGGAGGCTCAATTGGGGCATGGGGAAAAAGACTTTTCGGCTCATTCTCTTTATCTCAAATTTGGACTTCTGTTTTCTATTTTTACCCTCATAATTAGAAACAAGAGCTTTTAAAAAATATGAAAGAAGAAAGATTTAAAGTTCAGGTCGCCATTAACCTGAACAAACTGAACTTTTCTGAAATTCAAATAACTGAAATTTTCCTGAACAAAACCGTATTTTTTCTGCTGGAGATATTTGCGATAGTGGGCTTAACAGCGGAGGACACAGCACCTCCCAAAACATATCTCTCTTCTGTCACTCTCCAATGTTTATAGTTAGCAAAGGTCGAGCAGAAAGCTTATGGGGGTGGGGCATCTAGGTTTCGAGTGTGGCATTTTTACCGATTTGACATGCTGGTTAGGTAGTGAATCACAGATGTTGATAAAAATAAAAGCTGACTGAAAATCTTATCTTACCTGATTTCAGGACTAGTATTTATACTTGATCAACACTTTTATTACACGACCTTTTCGTACATCCCCCAGTTTATCTCTAAAGTAAACATTGGGTAACAAAAATTGTAGTAATCACTTTGAAAAGTGTCTCAACTTTTAAAGTTTTCTATTGTTTTGTTGAAAAACCCTTCCGAATCTAAATATTTTCAACTATAAATTTAGTTGAAAAGTCATTAGAGATTTAATTTGTACAGACTGCTTATTTCCAAATTTGAAAGTTTAGTCAGAAGTTTCAGATAACACCAACACCCTGGCGGCTAGGCATCACAAATGAAGTGAGTTATGTACGAAACGAGTTTAAAAAACGCCTAAACTATGCATTTGACCAAGCTACTTAATTAAGGATCAACATATCTAGAACGCAATCATTTCATAGGTCAATATCATGTCATCAAATCCATATATAAGTCAAATTACCTTGTTTGCTGGCAATTTTGAACCAGTCGGTTGGAAATATTGCCACGGTCAACTGCTTTCAGTTTCTGAATATGAAGCACTTTTTTCTATTCTTGGCACAGTTTATGGTGGGGACGGACGAACCACATTTGGCTTGCCTGACCTCAGAGGTCGCGTTCCTCTCCATGTTGGGGGTTCTAGTGGTCAGGGGCCTGGTCTAAGCGAGTATCGGTTAGGTCAAAAGGTTGGTGTTGAGACAGTTGCGATAACAGCAACGACAATGCCCGCCCACACCCATGATTTGAAGGCGCTTAAAGTAACAGCTAGCTCCGAAGAGCCGACAGGGAATGTTCTAGCTGAACCAGATCGAGGAATATATACAGATAGCACTTCTATTCTGATTCCGATGAATAGTGCATCTATTGGTAACTACATTGCCAACGGTGATGCACACAATAACCTGCAACCTTTCCTTGGTATTAACTTCATTATTGCTCTAACAGGCGTTTATCCTTCACGAAATTAAAGTTTAATTTTCGGTGATTGGTCTAAATGAGGATAGTTAATCTTAATGCTTGAGTCAGTTTCTTTAACTTACCGTAATGCTGCCCCAGAAGATGAAAGCTTTCTGTTTAAACTTTATACCAGTACTCGAACAGAAGAATTAGATGCTTGGGGCTGGAATACTCAGCAACACGAAGCATTTCTGAAAATGCAGTTTCAAGCTCAGCAAATTAGCTATAGAAACCAGTTTCCTAACAGTAACTATCAAATAATCCTAATTCAGAAGCTTGCTGTAGGAGCCATGTTAGTCATTAGGAAAGAAGCCGAAATTCATCTTGTCGATCTTGCTTTGTTGCCAGAATACCGCGATCAAGGAATTGGCACTTTTCTGCTACAAAACCTACTTATTGAAGCTGCCCAAACGAGAAAACCAGTACGTCTTCAGGTAATCCAAGTTAATCGAGCATTCCAACTCTATCAACGACTAGGTTTCTCTACAGTTGGCAATAATGGTATCCATTTTGCGATGGAATGGCTGCCCCCTAATATTGCTTAACGGAAGTAATCAGTAGAGAATTAACAATTCAAAACTCAAAACTAGAGGAAATATTATTATGAGCGAAGGATTTTTAGGTCAAATTGTCTGGTTTGCTGGCAATTTTGCCCCCCGAAATTGGACATTTTGCAACGGTGCTCTTCTTCCGATTTCAGACTATCAATCTTTATATTCCCTTCTTGGTACAACTTATGGTGGGGATGGAAGAACGACGTTTCAATTACCTGATCTTAGGGGTCGTGTTCCTCTTAGTCCTGGTCAGGGAACCGATCTTAGCAACTATAATCCGGGCGACCAAGGTGGACTTGAAGGGGTTCAGCTTGGTGCCAGCGAGATACCATCTCATACCCATCAATTGGTTGCTAGTAGCGCAGGTGCTAGTACAACTGACCCCAAAGAAAATATTTTATCAAAGCCAGGACAGAATATTTATAGTTCTGCTACCACTGATTTTATCAGTATGAATGCTGCTTCTATTAGTAGTACTGGGGGTTCAGAGCATGAAAATAGACAACCTATCTTGGGCTGTAATTACATAATTTGTCTAATTGGAATCTACCCCTCAAGAAATTAACTTTTTTAGACTTCTCAAAATCCTTAAATTTTCCAAGGCAACGGGAAAATTACCATTAATTTTGACAAGCGACCCAATAGAGATTTCCTCCGTTTAGGAACGCGCAAGTTTAACAATCAGGAGAACATTATTATGAGTGAGCCATTTATCGGTGAAATCAATTTATTTGCTGGCAATTTTGCTCCTAGGGGTTGGCACTTTTGCGACGGGACACTTCTCGATATTGCATCATATCAAGCTTTATTTTCTCTGCTCAGCACAACTTATGGCGGGGATGGAAGAACTAACTTTGCTTTACCTGATCTCAGGGGTCGTGTTCCTCTTAGTCCTGGTCAGGCACCCGGTCTTAACAATTATCGGTTAGGTCAGAAGGGTGGCTCTGAAACGGTTACGCTCACAGCAAACCAGACTGCAACCCATTCCCATTCACTGATGGCTTTTACCACAGCCAGTAGCCTTAGCGATCCAACCGGAAACGTTCTGGCACAACCCGGTCGGACAGGAGGCATTTATCAAACTGATGCTAGCTCTAATCTTGTCAATATGAGTACCGCCGCTATTGGGGATATAGGCAGCGGTCAAGCCCATGAAAACAGACAACCCTATCTAGCTTGCTACTACATCATTGCTCTGGAGGGAGTTTATCCCCAACGGAGTTAACTTCTCAATCGAGCAATGCCTTTGTAAATCTTGTCAATGTTTTTTAGGAGTATTTTCTCATGCCACAATTTATTGAAGAGTTCACTTTCAACCCGCCCGGTCCTGCGGCTGACACTTATAATTTCACCCAGAACAGTGTATCGTTTACCGTTGAATTTACTGACGATGGAGACGGTCCCGATCCATCTCCAGGTTCGGGAGGGATCGGATTCGATGCCAATGATGGTGTCGGGAACAGCAGCTCGATCGACTTGCTATCTGATTTCCCGGTCTCAACCACCCCAGAGCGAGTGACAATTACCCGTGACGACGGCGAAGATTTTATCTTTACCAGTCTATTCGTCAACAATGAGGATGCCCCATTATTTGATGGAATCGATCAGCAAGTAACGGTGGCTGGTTTTAATGATGGCGTACTGGTGGGGACAGCACAAACGGTAGACGATGGTGAGATTGCCACCCTGAACTTCGGTGATATTGTTGTTGATGAAGTGCGACTGACTTCCAACGACTTTTTCCTCACTAAGTTAGATAACTTTTCTGGCAATACAACCGTATTAGTCAATACGGCTCCGACGATCAACAGTGTTGCCACGGCTAGCGTGCCAGAGAATCAAACCAGTGCCATTGATGTCAATGCCACCGATGATACTGACTCAGAAGGCTCAGGACTGACCTATAGTTTGACGGGTATCGTTGACGATAGTCTCTTTAACATTGATGCGGTGACTGGTGTCGTTACCTTCATTAATGCTCCCGACTTTGAAAATCCTGGGGATGCGGGCAGTGATAACAACTACGATATTCAGGTTACTGTAACCGATTCTGGGGGCTTGACCGATGTTCAGGACATTGTGGTGACCGTTACCGATGTGGTGGAGAATACTGCCCCGACGATTACGACCCCCAATGGAGCAAGTGTCGAAGAGAATCAAACCATTGCCATTGATGTCAATGCCACCGATGATACTGACTCAGAAGGCTCAGGACTGACCTATAGTTTGACGGGTATCGTTGACGATAGTCTCTTTAATATTGATGCGGTGACTGGTGTCGTTACCTTCATCAATGCTCCCGACTTTGAAAGCCCTGGGGATGCTGATGGCAATAACGATTACCAAGTGCAAGTTACCGTTACTGACTCTGGCGGTTTAACTGATGTTCAGGACTTGACGATTACTGTCACCGATTTGGCAGAGCAGACGCTCGTTATCTCAGGCGAAACAGCTACCTCAAATTTGACGCTCACTGCGCCCACCTCTTCTGTCTCTCTTTCAGACTACTTGCTCGACGCAATCAATAGCAATGGACTTGAGAGTACACCGCAAGTGTTGTCCATTTCTGTCCCCACTACAGCCACAGGGATTAATTTAACCTCATTTGGGAAAACCAATGAAGCAACCGATGGAGTAGATGGTAGTGCTTGGCGACTTCGGAATGGAACAACAGAGAACGTTGGTGGTACTTTATCAGGTTACAATACTGGATTTTCTAATACTTATAATTTACCCGCCAATACTGATACCTTTACTATTTCACCCGTTGCCAATGGGTCTGCCACTCATCGACTTGCCGCCAATGGTGTAACCAAGGTCAAAGCTGCTTCTAGTCAATCTTTTGATGTCACTAACGACATTAGCGGTAATGCTTATGAAATTATCGGCGGGACGGGGGATGATAATCTGACAGGAGGTAATGGCAATGATATTCTCAATGGGGGTCAAGGGACTAATGTCCTCATCGGTGGTGGAAGTAGCGACCTGTTTGTCTTGAGTCCCGAAGGGATTAACACCATTGAGGATTATCAAGATGGTCAAGATAGCTTCTTGTTAACTAGTGGCTTGAGTTTCGGGTCACTTAATATTGATGATAATGCCACTGGTGATACGATCATCAGTACAGTCGGCAATGGTGTGTTAGCCATTCTCG
>JBCDDV010000125.1:0-6894 GCA_039180145.1 Cyanobacteria bacterium P01_G01_bin.49
AAGGACAGGTTAAAGTACTACCTGGTGATAAGCAGCCAGTTTTAGCCAAGGCAACTGATTAGGATTTAATTTTTCCCTACATTCTAAGATTAACCCTCAAGCAGCGGTAGAAGCGTCAAACTTCTACCGTTTTTTTTGACTGATTGTTTGATAATTTAACCTGATACCAATTCTCAAAATTAGTTAGAGAGATAAAGCCTCTTTTTATAATAATCTTGGTTGAGAATCAGATCTTTTATTGGGGGTCTTGCCCCCCAAACCCCCTGCATAAAGTACACATATATAATTTTTAGCAGTTCAAATTAGATTACTTAAGTCTCCAGTTACTTTTGAGAATTGGTATGAGTTCGGGATAAGAAAATCTAGTAGAAAGTCGGGAACTCGGAGAAGTGAAGATGTAAGGGAGGGGATGTGAGGAAAGGGAGAGGAGGAAGTAATGGAATTAGGGGAAGACAATGAACAATGAACAATCAACAGAACTCCCCAATTCCTTAAACCGAACTGAGGTTAGGCTATATTGCTTTTTGCATTTAAGATAGGCAATAGGCAAGTCGTCTTGCTCAGAAGAGAAATCGCCATCAGACTCTAAAAGAACCATCCATAAGAATGTAAACCCTTACCCAATAAATTTACCCCTAAATAACAAATCCAAACCACAACAAAACCGCTAGCTGCTAAAATGGCTGGTTTTCGCCCTTGCCAACCTTTGGTAATGCGAGCATGAAGATAGGCTGCAAACACTAACCAAGTAATTAAAGCCCAAGTTTCTTTGGGATCCCAACTCCAATAAGAACCCCAAGCTTCATTCGCCCAAACTGCCCCGGCAATAATGCCAATGGTTAAGAGAGGGAACCCTAACCCAATGATGCGATAACTAATATTATCTAAGGTATCGGCGAGACTGAGACGTTGGGGCGAGAGGGTTGTTTGTTCAGGAGTAACTGCTACTGCATTTAATACTGCTGTGCCGCTACTGCCATTACTTTGAGTGATCGCCGCGGTTGGTTCTTTGTGATTATTATTAGTTTCGAGCAACTGTCGTCCCAACTTATCTCGATAACCCCCAGTTCCCACAGAACTGCCTCTGAGTTCCACATTTTGACCACGGGTAACCACTAGAAAAGCGATCGCTAATACAGCCCCTACCATCAAAGTTGCATAACTTAGCATCATCACGCTAACGTGCATCATTAACCAGTTTGACTTCAGGGCGGGAACTAAGGGTTCTGATGACTGCATTTCTGGGGGTAAAGATAGGGCAGCAAAGGCGGTTACTCCCATAGCTACCGGGGTTGTTACTACTCCAACCAAGGAACTGCGGCTCATTTTTTCTGCCAACAGGTGAATAGCGGTGATCCCCCAAGCTAAGAAGAATAGTGATTCATAAAGGTTACTTAGGGGAAAGTAGCCACCTTCTAACCACCGCGCTCCTAATAACGTCGCCATGGATAAATTCGCGATCGCGACTCCTGTTGTTCCTAAGGTTGGTAACCAAGTAATACTCGGAAATGCCGCCCCTGCCCAATAAATGAGCATGGTTACCAATAAAATTAGAAATGAACTGTTATCGAGAAAATTTTCTAAGCTAATTAAATTCATATTGAGTTCCGTTTCTAGGGAATTATCTTCTGATTACTTGATCTATGTTATTACTAACAATAAGTCAAAGGAACAAGGACAAAGTCACCTCGTATCCATCCTCTTGCACCAGATTCTACAAATTTCACTTCTACTTGAGCCAAGGTAGAAGAGTTTATCATCATTGATGAGGCTATTATCAAAAGTAAACTCAATCTTATTTTAAGTAATCGAGTCATCATTGTTGCTTGCCGTTTCATCCAGGGTAAATCCTTAGCCATTATTTAGCCTGTGCTTCTAAGGTACAATCGGTCATATTCTGACAGTTATATCGTTGCCATGAGCTTTTTCGAGAAATTAACCCAAGCGATCACCACTCACCAAACTTTATTGATCCTTGGTCTTGATCCTAACCCAGAAATGATGCCTCTCTCTAAAAATTCCCAAGAAGAACCAGAAAGTTTGATAATTACCTTAGAAAACTGGTTAAAATCTGTCATTGAACAGACATCCGGATTAGTTTGTGCTTATAAGCCAACATTGGGATTTTATGAAGCATTGGGAAGTCAAGGGTTAGAATTATTAACCCAAGTGATTGATGCAATTCCTGATGATATTCCGATTATTTTAGATGCTAAACATGGGGATCTAAATACTAGCACTATTTTTGCTCAGACAATTTTTGAAAAATGGAAAGTTGATGCAGTTACGATTAATGCCTATGGGGGACAAGATCAGGTTGCACCGTTCTTATTGTATCCCGATCATGGAGTGTTTGTTTTGTGTCATACTTCTAATCCTGGCGCAATTGTTTTACAAGAATATCCCAACAATGACGCTCCTTTTTATTTACAGATTATCAAAGAAGCAAAAACTTGGGCAACGCCAGAGCAACTATTTCTTGAAGTCGGAACTAATCGTTTAACCGTGATTGAAAAGATTCGTTCTCTTGCCCCTGAAAGATGGTTATTAATGCGGAGTATTTGGAGTCAAGGTAATGATATTAATCGCCTGTTAAAAGCTGCATTAAATATTGAAGGAGAAGGGGTATTAATTCCGGTTCCTCAAGATTTCTTACAGGCTGATAATTTGACGGAAAAAGTCACTATCCTTAATCAAGAAATTAATCAATACAGAGAACAAATTGTTCAAGGCTCTCAGAGTTGTGAACTTTGGAGTCCTAATGTTTGTTTATTGATGCCCCATCCTTATCAAGACTTAATTTTACAATTATATGATATTGGCTGTTTATTATTTGGGGAATATGTTCAAGCATCAGGAGCAACTTTCTCCTATTATATCGATCTCAGAAAAATTATTTCTAAACCCCAACTTTTTCATCAGGTTTTGACGGCTTATGCCAATGTTTTGCAACCCTTGAATTTTGACCGGATTGCTGGAATTCCTTACGGGTCTTTACCCACAGCTACTGGATTGTCTTTAATGTTACATCATCCCATGATTTATCCACGCAAAGAAGTCAAAGCTCACGGCACTCGTCGTTTAATTGAAGGTAATTTTAATCCAGGGGAAAAAGTTGTTATTGTTGATGATATTTTGATTACTGGAAAAAGTGCTAGAGAAGGGGCAGAAAAATTGAAATCTTCAGGATTAATAGTTGAAGACATTGTCGTTTTTCTTGACCATGAAGAAGGGGTTAAACATACTCTCAAAAATCAAGGCTATAATGCTTATTCTGTCTTAACTATTTCCGAAATTACAGAAACTTTGTATGAGGCAGGAAGAATTAATAAAGAACAATATCAAGGACTTAAAAAATCCTAGTTGACCTGAGTTCAAGATCAGATGTCTATTGGGAAGAACAAGTCTTAATCAAAAAACCTTATCTTAAGCGAGAATGCTGTAAGCAAGCAATTCCAAACCCCCATTAGAAAAATGGTTGAACCAAAGGCAATTATTTGTCATCAATGCTATAATGAAAGGCTTTGGAAATATTTACGGGTGATGAGTTTAGACGATAGAAATTTGGTAGATTGGGCAAATGAAAAAAAGGAGGTTAAACTAGAAGACGTTAACATTACTTCATAAGTTGCAATCGTCATGCAGTTAGCCCCTATTTTCCCTGATGCTTCTATTTCTGGAAATTATTGGCAATGGCAAGGACACAATATTTATTACGTCCAAGCTGGGACTAAACACCCTCAACGTCCTCCGTTACTTTTTGTTCATGGGTTTGGTGCATCAACGGATCATTGGCACAAAAATATTGCCAAGTTGCAAGAAAATTTTGAAGTTTGGGCGATTGACTTATTAGGATTTGGACGTTCTGCTAAACCTGAATTGCAATATAGTGGCGATCTTTGGCGAGATCAATTAAAAGATTTTGTGACAGCAATCATTGGTGAACCTGTTGTTTTAGCAGGGAATTCTTTAGGCGGTTATGCTACTCTCTGCGTCGCCGCACAATGTCCTGAAGTCTCTAAAGGAGTTATTTTACTGAATAGTGCTGGGCCATTTAGTGAGACAAAAACACATCAAAAACCGAACCCAGTCAAAAAGCTGATACGTTCTTTTCTTTTACAACCTTGGGCTAGTTATTTACTCTTTCAATATATGCGTCGCCCCCACAATATTCGTAAGACTTTACAAAAAGTTTATTTTAATCAAGCAGCGGTTACCGAAAAACTAGTAGAAGATATTTATCGTCCTTCTTGTGATGCCGGTGCTAGAAAAGTTTTTGCCTCTGTTTTTAAGGCTCCTCAAGGGGAAAAGGTAGACAAGTTATTACAACAATTAACCCATCCTTTGTTGATGCTTTGGGGCAGTAAAGATCCCTGGATGAATACTCAACAAAGAGGTGAAAAATACCGCAAATATTATCCTAGTTTAACAGAGTATTATTTAGAAGCCGGTCATTGTCCTCATGATGAAATTCCTGATCAAGTTAACCGTTTAATTGAGGATTGGGTGTTAAGTATTTAAGCTTTTTTGATCGAGAAGATAATTAGCAGCCCCAAGACCAGATAAGGTCGCTTTTTCAAGGGTTAGGGAAAGATCCACAGACGGCATGGTTGAAAAGGCATCTCCTGCCATTACTAATAAACCAGGTTGATGTAGTGGTAAATATAATTCTCCATAGACAGTTTTGGGGTGACTGTAACGCCATCGATGGATTTGATAATCAACAACTCTTGAACCCAACCAAGCAGAAGCAATTTTTAACAACTTTTTAACCACAACAGAGTCATCAGTATCCCAATAAGTTTCGCTAAATTCGGGAGTAGCATGTAAAGTGACAGCAAAACCTTGAGGGGAAATTCCTTTTTTATGATTGCAACAAAGCCAAGCTAAGGAAGGATTTTGGAGTCGTAAACCCCCTGGTTTGGGAATTAAACTGGGTTCAGCAAGCAACAGTAAGACAGTGATACAAGGATAATAATTGACTTGTTCAAGGTGAGATTTAAGCGGAGAAGGTAAAGGAATATTAGATTTGTTAAGCAAGGCCAAAGATTGAGGAACCGGAGGTGTCATGATGAGACTATCTCCATCAAAGCGATCGCCTTTTTCTGTTTCAACTGTCCAGTGGGAGGTATCCCAGATGAGTTTGGTGACTCGTGTTGAGAGATGAACTTCTAAGTCTTTTCCTAAATGTTTAGCAAGGCTACGATTACTTTCAACACCACGATAACAGGGTTGCTCCCTATCAAGTAATTTTTTCGACCATTCTTTTACAACACCTTGTTGCAACCATTGATCGACCCAAACTTGAAATTTTGGGTCACTGATCGTGAAAAACTGCGCCCCGTAGTCAAATACACCTTGTCCAGAGGAGGGATACGGAATACGACGAGTCGCTAAACGTCCACCAATTCCTCGCCCTTTGTCTAAGATAGTCACATTTATCCCGTTGCGCTGGAGTGTTGTTCCTGCAATTAACCCGGAAATGCCACCACCAATGATGAGGCATGATTTTTGGCCGTTGCTTGTCGATATCATTAACTTATTTCTAGAAAATCCTACTTATTTTTTCTTTTTTTGCGGAGGGGTTCTGTGGGAACCAAAATACTTTTCGCTGCGATAGCGAAGCCATACTCGCAACACTTGTGGAATTTGCTCTTTTTGCGTTTTATCCAAGGTATTGTAAAGCGTTAAGGCACGTTCACGCTCTCGACGGCACGCTCTATTATTATGAGCATCCCAGTAGCTACGAGCGACTCTAATGCGGCGACAAACTTCTTTGACTAATGCTTCTCCCACCAATGGTGTCTCTTTCTTAGCCATGTTTTTGTTATAAAATATTCAGCAATTGTTAATCCGGTTTGCGATCGCAAATCCTTTACTTAACTCAGAGATTTATGATTCTTGATCCCTAATTAAATAACTTTTCCATTGTATATTATCAGAAAGGTTCTTATTATCTTTACTCAAAAGTCGCCAGGTTTTCCTTTCTGCTTGTCGTTGCAGATAGATCTCAAAATTATTGTTTTTTTGTTGCACTTCTTGACGGGGAAGAATTAACTTTAAATTATAGGTACCTTGAAGATGATAAGTGGGAAGTTCTGCAATAATAATAGATTCAATATCTTTAACATTAATTTGACCAATTTCTAGATCGGGGCGATTCGTATTAAGTTGTTGACTCAAAGGATTTAACTGCTGACGGAGTTGGAAAGCGATCGCCTGTTGTATAATATTTCCTGTTGGTGCAAATTCAATAGGAGCAGTGGCAACTGTTCCACAGGCTGTTAAACTAATCAAAATCGTTATTATTAATAATTGACGACTAAATTTTCTTTTTATTAGTTGTTGAGAAAAACTAAGCATCGTTGCAGTCAGTTTTCGTGACCAGTTCAACAAATTGTACAATCGTTTGTCATTCATAGTCAATCAAGTTATGGTAATTAATATGATACTGCAATTTAGCTTATCAAGAAACTTGAACCATTCGTGATTTAAAACAATGAAAAACTTTCAGGCTGAACCTTTTTTATGGATTCATTTAGGAGGAATAGCGGCTGCTCCCCTATTTTTGATTTTGATGTGGCTAGCACTAGCTATTGGAGATCCGTTACCTTTTTATTGGTTAGAATTATTATTGGTGGCAGTGATAGGAATTGTGCCGATTTTGTGGATGCAGTGGCAACGTCCTTTTAATATTTTTAGTCTCTTGTTAGTTGCGATTAAACCCGAAAAATTAACTGAAGAACAACGCAAAATTCTCAGTTTATTCAAAACCCGAAAAAACAAAATTTTTAACGGGATCGCCACCTTTGGATCATTAATAATTGGTTGGTACTTATATCAATGGGCCCCCATGGGAACGGTCACGGTTATTGACCTTCCCCAATGGCGAAT
>JBCDDV010000126.1:0-6876 GCA_039180145.1 Cyanobacteria bacterium P01_G01_bin.49
GCACTTTTGAGAATTGGTATTATTTACTTCTAGATCACGATAAACTTTAGTAATTCCTTCCTGTTTTTCTACCCAAAAAATATTATTCAAATCAACTGCATTAAGAAAATCTGGGGAATGAGTGCTAACAAAAACTTGTCCTTCTAAACGGGTGTAAGCTTCAAATTCTTCAGCTAATTCTTGTAATAAATTGGTTGACTTTGTTTTTCGACTTGTCCGACTAACTTCCCCCAGATAATCATTACTGATATATCTACTGTAAGAATTCTTCCTCTTTTTCAATAGCCTTGATAACTTGTTCTTTAATAGTAGAATTTTCAGACTGTTTCAACTGTTTTATATTCAACTTCTAGTTTCATTACAACTTAATAAGCACCTAAAAATTTTTCACCATCAAAATGAATTAGATGATCAGGGGATTCAGCTATCCATACCTCTGTTTCCCAGGCGATGTCACTAACGAATTTACGAAAAGTACTTCTATCTAGAAAAGCAGTTACAAAAATTATATCAACCTTACATTTCTGAGTTAATTTTTTTAAGTCTAAAAGACGTATCGGTGAAATAGTTCCTGAACTATGAACAGCTTCAATCAAATAAATCCAATTTTTATTTTTTGAATAAGCAATAATATCTGGCAACTCACCATGAGATATTTCAAAAAAGTTTAGTTTTTTAAGTTTTTCTTCCTCTAGATGTAAAAATTTCTTAGCTGTATCTCCTAAATATAAAATCTCTGCACCATAACCATAACGGGGAAGAAATTGTTCAATAATACATTTTTGTAATTTATTATGTTTACCTGGACTTAATTCTAAACTTTTACCAGAAGAAAAACGAATGGGAACTAAATTCAAATCACGTTTTTCTGAAAGTTCAGTTTTCAAAGTAGTTTTATTAGTTATAAATGTTTTAATTTGACATTCCCAATTCTTATCTCTAAATCGAGAAATTAAAGAAGCATAATCAAAGTTTAAAGCAAATGCTCTTGTTCCATCATTACGCGCTGCATTAGGATTAGCTGCACTAGAAATAATTATTCCTGACAAGACTAATAATTTTAAGTCTTTTCTTCTGATATCATCATAAGAACTTTCAGAAATATTTTCATCAAAGTTTTTGTTCCAATACTTGATAATATCTCTAGTTTTTAAAGCGTGATTTTTAGAAATAGATTTTAAGTTTGACCAATCATCGACTTTTCTAACGTTAGCTAAGGCTAAAAATGCCATTGCCATTCTTTCTAAGCGTCTTACTGTTTGTCCTTGTAATGGAATCTCTAAGTTATCGAGTATATAAAGAGCTTCATTAATTAAAATTTTGAGTGACTCTGTTTTTTTTGATTTCGGAATATAGTCTTTAATCTTCGTCATCAGTGCTTATAATGATAAAGATAATTGCAAAGGTTCACCATGTTGATGAATTTCATCAAGAGATAGTCGATAATTAGATTCTAAATAGTTACGAATACTTTCTGCAAGATAAAAAGCTAATAATGGAGATACTGCATTACCAATCTGATTATAACAGCTTGTCTCAGTTCCACAAAATTCAAACCAATCAGGGAAACTTTGTAAGCGAGCAGCTTCTCGCACCAATAAACGTCGTCTTCTACCATCAGGAAGTCGAATGCGTTGCATATCTCCAGTAGCACCTGCTAAATTACGACAAGTTAATGTTCTGGCTGGTTTATCTAGATGTAAATCACGAGGACGTCTACAACAAGAAGCTTTCTCATATTTAGCAATGTATTTATCCATGCTAGGGGTTAAAAATTTAGATTCAGTAGGAGTTTGAAAGGCTAATTCCTGTAATGCTTCCCCAGCAGAAACTTTTGCTGTTATAAGTTGAGGAAATCGAAACTTTCCTCTATGACCTACAACAATTAATCTTTCTCGATTTTGAGGAACGCCAAAATTGACTGAGTTTAATAGTTTCCATTCTATTACATAATCTAAAGATTGCAAATTTTGTATAATTTTTTCAAAATACAATTTATTTTTGTAAAGTAATCCTCGAACGTTTTCAAAGAGAAAAATTTCAGGTTTTACTTGTTTAATTGCATTAATAAAAATAGGAAATCCGTCTCTTGAATCTGTTAAACCTTTTTGTTTTCCTCCTACACTAAAAGGTTGACATGGAGGACCACCAATAATTACAGATGCAGTGGTTAATTGAGTTTCTGTGGTTAAAACAGTTTGAGTGCATTGGCCATTTAGGTTTTTATTATAGGTTTCACAACAATCTTGGTTAAGTTCAAAACCATAAGTTTTAAACCCTTGTGCTTCAAACCCTAAAGAAAGTCCTCCAGACCCTGCAAATAAATCAATAACTACAGTATTTTTTAATTTTGATGGGGTTAAAATTTTATTGATTTTCTCAATGTAGTTCATTTTTATTTCTTTTTTTATATTGACATCATAATACTTTTTATTGGTCAATTTCGTAGAATCTGAAAATAAAGGTGCGCTAACTAAATATTAACGCACCTCAAAATTTCCTAAAATTCACCAACTAAAGCAGCATTGCACCGTTCGCAAATAGTCGGATCGTCCTTAAATTCTCCCACTTTGGTCGAGTAGTTCCAACAGCGATCGCATTTTTCTCCTTCTGCTTTGATGACACCAACAGAAACTAAGTCAGATTCACTTTGATAGTCTGCTTTTTTAATGCTATCTAAACTATCAACTAATTCTACTTGAGATGCTAAAACAAAGTAGCGTAATTCATCCACTTGATTTCCTGTTAAACTATCACCAGGATTAAATTTTTCTAGTTGCTGCTTTAAGTCTGGATCAGAGACATAAAGTAACACCTTTGCATCTAAAGAAGAGCCAATCGCTTTCTCTTTTCTGGCTAATTCTAGGGCGTTATTCACTTCGTTTCTGATGGCTCTTAATTTTGACCAAGAAGCTCCTAATTCGGAATTTTCCCACTGTTTTGATGTTTTGACCCATCCCGCTTCAAAAACAGATTTATAGGGGGTTTGGTAGGGCAAAAATTGCCAGATATCTTCGGCCATGTGACATAAAACAGGAGCGATCGCTTTGGCTAAATTTTCGATAGCTACTGCTAATACTGTTTGGCAACTGCGACGACGGATAGAATCTAAATGAGAAATATAAAGTCTATCTTTGGCAATGTCTAGATAGAAATTAGACAAATCTACCACACAAAAATTTTGAACAGTTTGGAAGAAACGGAAGAATTGATAAGTTTCAAAGGCATCAGTCACTTCTGCGAAAACTTCCGTAATACGATGCAACATATAACGGTCTAATTCTGGTAACTCTTGATAAGAAACCGTATGTTTTTTAGGATCAAAATCATGTAAATTGCCTAATAAAAATCTGGCTGTATTACGAATCTTCCGGTAGATATCTGATAATTGCTTAAGAATAGTCTGTCCAATAGGAACATCTGAAGAATAATCTACCGATGACACCCATAACCGTAACACATCAGCCCCATAAGGAGGTTCTTGCTTTTGATTGTTACCTCCATTAATAATAATTTGTGGATCGACTACATTGCCCAATGATTTACTCATCTTTCGTCCTTTTTCATCTAAGACAAAACCATGAGTTAATACTGTCTTATATGGAGCCACTTCATTAACAGCAACACTGGTTAATAAACTCGATTGAAACCATCCTCGATGTTGGTCAGTTCCTTCTAAATAGATATCAACCGGGTAGTTTAATTCTGACCGTTGTTTTGCCACTGCTGCCCAAGAAGAACCAGAGTCAAACCACACATCCATGGTGTCTGTTCCCTTCCGATATTTGTGAGCATTTTTTTGATATTTTTGAGGTAATAAATCTTCTACAGACATTTCCCACCAAACATCAGAGCCTTCTTTAGCAATAATTTTTTGAACATGCTCAATGGTTTCTGCTGTTAGTAACGGTTCGTTAGTTTCTTCATCATAAAAAACCGGAATGGGAACACCCCAACTACGTTGACGAGAAATACACCAATCCGAGCGATCGCTGACCATAGGAGTGATGCGATTTTCTCCTTGAGGGGGAATCCAATTGACTGTTTTAATAGCTTCTAAAGCAGCATCTCTAAATCCTTCAACTGACGCAAACCATTGCTCTGTAGCGCGAAAAATAGTTGGTTTTTTGGTTCGCCAATCATAGGGATATTTATGTTGATAAGGGTCTTCTTTGAGTAAAGCTCCTTTTTCTTTTAGTTCATTAATAATAGCTTCATTAGCATCTTTAAGCACATTTAATCCGGCAAATTGTCCCGCTTCTTTAGTGAAGTTTCCTTTAGCATCAACGGGAGATAAAACTGCTAACCCATACCGTTGTCCCACCATATAATCTTCTTGTCCATGACCAGGAGCCGTATGAACTAAACCCGTTCCTGATTCGGTGGTAACATAGTCGCCTCCGATGACAATTTCACTCTCTCTGTCAAACAAAGGATGATGATAAATTGTATGTTCTAAGGCTTTTCCTGGGAGAGTCGCTTTAACCGTTAAAGAAGTCTCAAAAGTCGTTGTTAATTTCTCTACTAAATCAGCAGCTACAATTAAATACTGATACTTACAAAGGTTAGAAGTCTCTTCTACCACAGCATAATTGAGATCCGGATTGAGAGCAACGGCTAAGTTTCCAGGAAGCGTCCAAGGGGTAGTTGTCCAGATAGCAACTCCCAAATTTGATAAGAAAGGGGTTAAAATTTCCTTGGCTTCTTTTGACGCTTTAATAATAGGAAAGGCAGCAAAGACACTGCGAGAAGTATGACCTTCAGGATATTCTAATTCGGCCTCAGCTAAAGCCGTTTGAGAACTCGGACTCCAATGAACGGGTTTTAGTCCGCGATAAATATACCCTTTGAGGGCCATTTCTCCAAATACACCAATTTGGGCCGCTTCATATTCAGGAGTGAGGGTTAAGTAGGGGTTTTCCCAGTCTCCCCAAACCCCAAACCGTTTAAACCCTTCACATTGTTCTTGTTGGGTCTTCAGGGCAAAATCTCGCGCTTTGCGCCTTAATTTGATCGGGGTTAAACCTTCCCTTTCTTTGGACTTCATACTTTGTAGAACTTTCAGTTCAATGGGAAGTCCATGACAGTCCCAACCAGGAACATAGCGAACCTTATGACCCTGTAATAGTTTGTACTTGTTGATAATATCTTTAAGGGTTTTGTTTAATGCGTGACCCATATGGAGAGAACCATTAGCATAAGGGGGGCCATCATGGAGAATAAATAATTCTTCTGGATTTTCTTGGGATAATTTCTCATAAATTTCATTTTCTGCCCAAAATTTCTGTAATTCGGGTTCTCGCTTCACGGCATTAGCCCGCATACTAAAATCGGTTTGAGGTAAATTTACGGTATCTTTGTAGCTTTTGGATTCTGTCACGGTGGTAATAAGAATGTTTGGATCGGTTTACTTCTCTACATCTTATCGATAAGGTGCCATTGAAGGGAGCAACTTTAAAAACCGATTAATTTGATAATATAAAGAAAGACACAGTAAGGTAGAGCGATTTAATTCGGTTGCCTTAATTTAATATCCTTTCGTTATGGTACCTTAATTCTCTTTGTATTTTTCATAAGTAGTTGGATATTTCAAGTAAATTTTGATCAGGATCTCGAAAGTAAAGAGAAATCAGCTTACTGATAGCTCCTGTTCGTTGAATAGGCCCCTTAATTATTTGAATCCCAAGATTCTCTAGATGTTGTTGAGCCTTATTAATTGGTGTTGTGATAATAAAGCATAAGTCGGCACTACCAACACAAATATTTCCAGCTTTTGGGTTAAGTTCTTGATCTAGTTGATGCAAGTTGATTTTTTGGTTTCCGAATTTGAGAGCAACTCGACCTTGATCAAAGACTTCTTTTTTCATACCCATTACTGATTGGTAAAACTTAACCGTCCGGTCAATATCACTAACGGTTAAAACTAAATGGTCTAAATGAGTAATTTTCATTTATTGATCTCAAAAATACACCAGAACCCTAGCTTAGCTTATCATTGGATTGAGATAACATAAGGCCAACTATTTGATCATTATGATAAGCCAACGTTAAACAAACTTGATCGGGAAAGTTGATAACTAATTCTTGAAAAAAATAATTGGTAGAATTTCTAATTTAGTTTTTGATTTGTTGACAATTGCCTCATATAATTGATGAATATCTGATGTATATAACTTTAAAATTTTTTGATAATCTTGTACCTGAACAAGATGAAATCCTGCCTTTTTAAATTTATTTCTTCAACTGAATGATAGAGTTGATAAAAATAGTCCATAATCAAGTTATAAGATTTACAAAAAGTGACAAGTTAGTTAACAATAGATAAAGCTGCAATTGTTCACACTGTACTTATATCTATGCCTGACAACCCAATAACTCGAAACCAAGCTGATCAAGCAATTTTAGAAGCATTAAACCAGTTGATTGAGGTAGTAGCAAAATTGCGATCGCCTGATCAAGGATGTCCTTGGGATCTCGCTCAAACGCCTCAAACTTTGATACCCTACATGATAGAAGAAGCCTATGAAGTTGTTCATGCTCTCAGAAGCGAGGATCAAAATGCCATTGTAGAAGAATTAGGAGACTTATTATTACAAGTGGTATTACAGGCACAAATTGCTAAGGATTATGGACATTTTAGCTTACAAGAAGTTGCTCAAGGTATCACAGAAAAGTTAATTCGTCGTCACCCTCATGTCTTTAGCAATGTCGAAGTAAAAAATAGTGAAGAAGTGCGTGAAAATTGGCTAAAAATAAAAGCAAAAGAAAAAGGAGAATCTTTAGAAGTTGCTCAATTATTAAGTCGAAAACTTGCTCATTATCATCGCACTTTACCTCCTCTAATGGCAAGTCATAAAATATCAAGTAAAGCAGCGC
>JBCDDV010000127.1:0-6867 GCA_039180145.1 Cyanobacteria bacterium P01_G01_bin.49
CAAGATAATTTAAAGAGACGTCTTGAGGAGCTAGCTGAAGTTCTTAATATTAAAAAAATTATTGAAAAAATTCTTCATTGTAAGAAATTAATTTTAATTCCTCATCGTTTTTTGCATACAATTCCCCTTCATGCTCTTATTTTAGACTACACAGGAGATCGTTATTTAATAGATAGATTTAAAGAAGGTATTTCCTATGCTCCTAGCTGTAAATTATTACAACTAACTAAAGAATGGAAACGCGAACAATTCTATAATTTGTTTGCCGTACAAAACCCATCGAAAGACTTACCCTACAGTGAAAAAGAAGTTGAAATCATAAAAAGTTACTTTGGTCATTCTGATACTTATCCGGAAGAAAATGCTACAAAAGCAAGTATTGAACAAGCAGGAGAAAATGAATTAGGAGAAGCCCATTGTGTACATTTTTCCTGCCATAGTAATTTTAACTTTAACTCACCTTTAGACTCAGCTTTAACCCTAGCTGATGAGAAGCTTAATGTAAAAGAAATATTCAAGCTTAACTTAAAACAATGTCGGCTTGTAACTTTATCTGCTTGCGAAACAGGTTTAATTGATGATGAAAGTCCTACAGATGAATATGTTAGTTTATCTAGTGCTTTTTTATATGCTGGTAGTCCTAGTGTAGTTGCAAGTCTGTGGAAGGTTAATGATTTTTCTAGTGCTTTATTAATGATTAAGTTTTATGAGTGTATGTCAAAAGATTTTCGCACAAATCAGACCATTAAAGTTGCAAATGCTCTCAATGAAGCACAAAGATGGCTACGAAGAGAAACAAAAGAAGATTTACACAATTGGATACAAAAGTTAAATTTAGAGCCTTATATAAGAGAGTTATGGGAACAAGAGTTAATTTCTTTGTGTGAAAAACAAAATATGTCTTCTCAATCCAGACCATTTTCTGACCCTTACTATTGGGCTGCTTTTTGTGCCATAGGACAATAATTATTCGTCTATTAAATTTAAGGAATACTTGTCATGCTTAATCATCAAATAACTAACTTTAAACAACTATTAGCAGTACAACCAGAACCTAAATCACAAGAGGAAATATACATTTATACATTACTTCATGTATTAAATGAAAATTCTGATTGTTTTGATGAAGAAGATAGAATATTTATTCAACAATTAAGGGAGACAATTTTAAATACTGTCGATGCTAAGGGAGTAGCTCAAGCTATTTTCAATTGGTATGAAAAATACAAAGGAACTAGAAGATCTAGAATAGGTGAAGCTTTTGTTTCTATTAGCAACAAATTTAGAAAAAAAATCCAAAAACGTGCTAAATTTGATAACGATAACAAAGCAAACACAAATGAAATATATCTATCTTTTCCTCAGAAACAAAGTATCATCTTAAATGAGATTAATACAATTACTAAAAAAACGGTATCTTCTACAAATATTGATAATTTAAATTTACAATCTGAACAAGTAGAAACTAAAGATAATATACCAGATAATAATACAGAAGTAGAGCTTCCCTCAGAACCTGAAACCTACGACTCTCCACCACCTACAATTCCCAAAATAGAGACAGAGACTCCCTTAAAATCAGAAACTTACTACACAGATATTTCTTGCCCTCGTAGAGTCTGGGTAAACACAAAGCGTATTTCTGTTACTGTCCGTTTAACGGTGAAACCATCAGAATTGAGCAACGCTGAAGGAGTGAACAAATTATCAGTAAGACCGCAGTTGCCAGTTATTGTTAGTATAGAAACCTCTGCATTCAAAATCCTCAATAAACAGCAACAGGAAATTTACATTGAGTCTGGTGCTAAAGAGAGTCCACCAGTTGAATTTCAACTACAACCTATTGATGACCAAGTTGGTCATCAAAGGATACACTTTTACTTTCACCAAGCTAACCAGCAAATAGGATATAACTTTGTCAGAGTAGAAATTACTTCTTATGAAGTTAGTAGTGCTGCTGAGTCTCACTCTATGTTTCTGCGATCTTTTCCAGACCAGTCACTAGCTCCAGACTTCATGCTTTACATAGAGTACGACCAATCAAAGAATGCGCGTTCGCTAAAATTTCAACTTTATGAAAACGGTGAGTTGATAAGCTTTGAACCAAAAGACTTTAAGAGTAACTTGGAAAGTTACGTTAAGACAATTTACAATAAATTTGAGGAATTGATACCGGGAGATCGCAGCAGGAAATTTGAAGCTGGAAACAGCAATTCCTTAGATAAGCAACAGCAAATTCAAATAAATCCCTTAGATAAGCAACGACAAATAAAAAATGTAGGATGGAGACTATGGAAAGACCTCATTCCTCAAGAATTGAAAGACCGCTATATAAAAAATAGAGAAGAATGGAAGGATAAAACCCTATTGATCATGTCTGATGACCCTTATATACCTTGGGAGCTAGTGTGGCCATACAATGAAGGCAAAAATTATGGTAATTGGAAACAGGATGAATATCCTTGGTGCATCAGTATGAAAATGACACGCTGGTTAAACCATAACGTTCGAGAGGGTGATGAATCAACGCCACCAACGCAACTACAACTAAATCAACTTGCTTGTATTGCTCCTGGGGACTCATTCCTAAGATATGCTCAACTAGAGCGAGAATATCTTAGTCGATTATGTAGAGAAAAAAACATTGATGATACAACTCCAGATAAATTCAGGAGGTCAGAAATTTGTAACTTTCTTGAAGAAGGTGAATATAATTGGTTTCACATCGCAGCACATGGTGGATTTAATTCTGATACACCTGACGATGCTTCTGCCGTATATCTCGAAGAAGGTGAAAAGCTTACTATATACGATACGATCAGTCCAGATATAGAAGGACATATCTGGTCAGCTCGTCCTGCTTTTTTCTTTAATACCTGTCACGGTGGACGACAGTCATGGGGATTAGCAGGTTTGGGTGGATGGCCTAATCATTTAATTAGTGGTGGTGCAAGCTTATTAATAGCTCCTTTATGGCGAGTTTATGACGAACCCGCATTAGACTTTGCTCGGAAGTTTTATGAGGAGTTATTAAATAGTAAAACCGTAGCAGAAGCAGTGCAATTAAGTCGTAAAGCTGCTTTCAATCAATATTTTAAAACTAAAGGTGATGCAACTTGGTTCACATATAGTGTCTACGCTCACCCCAATGCCAGAATTTCCTTGGAACGCTCCAAATAAAGGCCATTTTTCACTACTTTTAATTCTAAAATCTAAAGAAAAAACTGGCAAGAGTGCTTAATCCATCAATACCAGAGCTATTCGCGAGAAATTTGTATCTCCTTTTCCTCCAGCTCCCCGCACATTTTTGACAAACCCCTCCCAATAATATTTTGGAAGGAATTTTAGGGGATAGTTTTGCCCCAGAGCATAAGGACTTCCAAATACCAATTTGTAGAAGAGTAGGACTTGTTAACAAGGCCAAACTCACCAAAATTTACTACCTCAAATTGAGTTCAACAATAACTATGTGTAGAAATCCAGAAGTAGAAAAAGAAATAGTAGAAAAAGTTTCTACCTTTATTAAGGTTGATGATTTCAGTTTTAATTCTAAACGCAAACAGAATGACCCTAAACTAGAAATAAACGCCAGAAAAATTCTCAAATCTAATCCGGAAATTACTACGGAACAAGATTTAGCTAACTATTTGCTAGAATTTGTTATAAAATGTCAATTGTATTTCTTGGGAATCGCGAAATTGTTATTGAATGATAAATACTTGAAATTATTCAGTGTTTATTTTGAGATTCACCAACGCCAACTTTTAAATCCTCGTTGTCATTTATCAGCTTACTTAGATGAAGTTTGTTATTGGCAAGCTTTGAAAATTTATGACAAGCTACGACCATATAACTATAGTCTAGAGAAAAATGAAATTTTCTTAATAGCAAGAGCAGTCGCTGCTAATCCTGAAGTATTTAAGGGATATGACTTTCGTCGAGCTTCCTTGAAAACCTTCGCTGGAAAGGTGATTTCTGGAAAAGTATTAGATAAACTGAGAAAAGGCAGAGAAAAAGAAAAATATTCTGATACAGCATTACTGGTACATACTACAAAAACAGAACTCGAAAATTGTTTGAATCAAGCTATTTCTAATTCCTCAAAAGTAGAAAGGTATTTACTAGCGTGGCAATGCTTCAAAGAGATATATGTTCCTATCAAACAAGAAGGGAATAGAAGATTAGAACCACCCTCAAATGAACAGCTTCAAGACATTGCCCAACTTTATCAAAATCGAAGTTCCCAACAAGAACAAATTACATCTGAGGAAATCGCTCGGTTACTTAAGACTTGCGTACAAGCAATAAGACAGGCAAATATTATAACTGTTGAATCCATAGATGCAATTAACATAGAACAAGACTGGGAAAATATTACTAAAAATGAGACAACAAACGAAGGAGAATATCTAGAGTTACACCAACAAATCTCAGTAGTATTAGTTAATGAAATTGATTGCTTCCTAGATGAAATTAATAGCTCCCAAGAGCGAAGTAAAAATCAAAAAATTTTGGAGCTTATATTGGGATTAAGTCTTACTCAGCAAGAGGTAGGTAATTATTTTTTAATGATACACTACACTAATGTGGGGAGAAAACTCAAAAAACATGGAAAAGAACTCTTATTCACTCTCTCATTATCACTCTTATTATTAAGTCATTTTTATAGTTTTTTCAGTATCCTTTTTGCTCAAAATCAAAAATTACGATTAATGTTTTTATTATTTTTTACACAAGAAAAACCTCTTGATTCAGAAAAATTAAATCTCATTCATCAATACATTGTTCAATTTGTGAATAACTATTGCACCAATAAGTTTGGGGATTTTTTGAGTGAAATGATTTGCCAAAAATCATCTGAAACAATTAATTTATTGGAATTCGTCTACAAACAATATTCTGGTGATATACGCAAAGCGACGGAATATCTAAAAGCATCTGAATATGAAAAAAACAACAATAATGAGCTAGAAGAAGTTAAACCACAATTTAAGATAGAAAATGAATCTGACTTAGAGAATGAGTTAGAAATAGTCAAACAAAAATTGCAGAGTGAGTTAGAGACTTATGTTGCTAATAATTACTCTAGTTCCCTACTAGAATCAGAGTCAGTCAAGAACAAAATAGCCACTTTCATTGAAAATTATCTCTACGAATACCCCTACGCAAATATTCACTAATTAAGGAGGAAAAATTATGTCTACAATAGAAGAACTTACAGCAATATATCCAGAACAATTATCACTAGAATTATCACCTGAAGATATCGAAAAGGCATGGCCTGCTGAAGCTCAATTTTCTAGTAATATTTCTAAATGGAATGCTTATCTAAATCGTCTGTGTTTACAAACCATTATTCGATACCTAGAAACTGAATCTGAATTTAAAGTTATTGTCAATTCAGATGAAAAATTAGCCAGCATTTGGGAAGTAGTTAATGGTACACCTATTACTTTTGATGGAACAAAACTGGTAATTATTCCTAGCGAAGCAATAGATACTGCCGAATTTCGCGTGCCTCAAGAATGGGTTGATATTCCTGAGTGGGTTGCTGATTATTATTTGGCAGTGCAAATTAATTCTGATGACGGTTGGTTAAGGGTTTGGGGATATACAACTCACAAACAGTTGAAAGACAAAGGAATTTATGACGAGAGCGATCGCTCGTATTCTATAGATGGAGAGGATGTAATTGAGAGTTTAGATGTAATGTGGATGGCACGGGAATTGTGTCCTCACGAAAGAGGGGAAGTGCAACCATTACCTAACTTACCTGTAACTGAGGTAGATACTTTACTGGAACAACTAAGTCAAGAGGATATATACTATTCTCCACGTCTAGAAATACCATTTACTCAGTGGGGTGCATTATTGGTAAATGAAGATTGGCGAAAACGCTTACATAAAGAGCGAATAATTTCTCAGACACGAAAACAGATAGTTAAGAAGCTTGATGATATAGTGGCACAGGGAAATGATGGAGTTACTTTAGATGCCATAATACAATCATTAACAAAGATATCCAAACAGTTTGATGATGTTGTCACAGAATTAGTTGCTGCTGTTTCAGACCAAACTTCGGTGTCCAATGTAGTTCCCCTAAAACGAAACAATATAGTTTATATAAGCAACTGGAAAAATAACCGTTTGGGCAATGGTTGGGAGCTAAAAATTGCCATGACTAGATCAAACTATTTGTTACCCCAAAATAGTCCCATTCAAGCTTCTAAATTATTCAATTTTGATGTGAGTTATGCAAATGAATCAGAAGTAGCAAAGACTCGTTTTAGAGAAGAGAAAAGTAGTAATTTATCTGTGAAACTTGACGTTAATATTACTACTCAAGAAAATCAAAAAATTGATGCAAGATTTCAAGTTTTCCCAGTAGGTAATTATTGCTTACCATCGGACTTAGAGTTAATTATTCAACAGGAGGGAGAAATACTCGAAAGCCCAGGAAAACGCCAAGATGAATCGTTAGAACGATATTTAGAAGGAGGCTCACAAGGAGACCAACTTGATATTACATTAAAACTAGCAGATATAAGTTTCACAGAGAGATTTATTTTCTAAATTACTCCTGCTAAATTTCGACACCTAAATATAGATTTCAGCAATTAACAATTATAGGAGTTTTCACTTCGGTAGACCACAGTAGGGATGTTCCATCGAACGTCCCTACAAAGGTTTGTGAATTGAATCTCTTTTGATGGGTCTAAAATGTTTAGCAGTAATTCCGTTTTCTGAGATAGCGCACATTTTTCTCTAACCTCGCCCGATAAATATATAGAAGTTTAGAGAACAACAATGATGTTTAGTAGTAATTCCGTTTTCTGGGATAGCGCACATTTTTCTCTAACCTCGCCC
>JBCDDV010000128.1:0-6862 GCA_039180145.1 Cyanobacteria bacterium P01_G01_bin.49
CAGTTTTTAATCTCGCTCCAATGATAGTTCCTTCGTCAATTACAAGCAGCGCTCCGTTATGTTCAACCGCAAACGCATCATAATCTTCCATTGCTGCTTCAAACCATGCTGCAACGGTTTGAGGTTTGGCGCTTTCGCAGTGCAGCGGTTTCTCAACGTCCACAATTCCATCAAAATATCCGCTTTCCTTGGGGTCAACTTTACCGTTGACGAGAAAGATTTTCTTGTCTGGATGCTTCCGTTTGACTTCTCTTAAAGCATTAGCCAGCAACATCCCCTTGCCAGAACCCCCAAGACCAACAATAAAAATATTGCAAACAGGGTCTGTCATCTCACCCACAATATCAACTTCAAATTCATCCGTACTACTCCAAACATCTACTTGAGTTTGCACAAATGGTTTGGGTGCAGATCCAATCTTAGTTGGAACGCTCAATACTGGCTGTTGCACTCCCAAAGCAACAGATTGAGCCAATGCCATCTGTTCTTCATAACCTTTGAGTGTGAGATTGCAAGTTCTAAACCAGCTTTCAGCAAAGGGTGATAATTCTGCTCCAGCTTCTTTTGCAAAGCTCAACTCCTGTATTACAGTTTCTTCCCCAAACTGCTTAACGTAAGTCCTGAATTGGTCTTCATCTAACAAGAATGCATTACAGCCACAGTCCCGCACCAATCGCAATCTTTTACCAATATTTTTGGATGCATCCCAGGCTGATTTTATACACCACACAGCCGCTATTCCACCCAACAATTCAACACCAAACGCAATACCTGCACCACCAGCTAACACACCTCCAATAATAGAAGCAGCCATGCCTGTATTAGATGCTTTGCGTTCTGCAATTAACTCCCAATGCTCAATATCCTTAAAATCTCCCTGCGGGTCAAAGTTAGTCATGATTCTAATTAGATAGAAGACAGAGCGGGACTGGGCATTGCACCCTTCAAGATAGAAGGCTTTTAACCTTACCCGCTTTTCTTGAAAAGTTTGCATTCAAACGTTCTCATAAGGGAGAACCGACTCAGGAAGGTGGCTCATCGACGGAAACCGCCAAGACTGCAACGCCACGAATGGAGTACTGCGGGATGACGGACCCACAAGAGTGGCTTAACTTTTCGCTTTTCTTAATCTTTTAAATCGCGAATTATTTGCACAATAATCTTGCGTAACTTAAGGAGGAATTGCACCGCGCCAACAGTTGTTACTGCTCTAATAATGTTTTCCCAATCAATATTTGAGAACTGCTGATACTGGACAATATCTAACAGTTTCCAAACATCTCCACCGCCTTTAACTGGGGGAAAGACAGTCAAACATAGGAAGAAATCTACAACGTATACACACACACCTAAGATGATAAGAAAACGTAACACTTCAGTACTGCAACTATTTCTTAATTTCTTAGCTAACTTGACCTCCCATGAGTCATTATTAGACGATGCATACTGATTTATACCTGCTTTCTGTATGTTTTTATCTAGAAATTTCTCATGTCCTAGTAGTTCAGAGGGAATTAACTCTAGTATTTGAATCCCAGCCCATAGTAATGTACCGAATCCAAAATTAATGAAGCGCATGAATAAGCTAAATATTCCACCAATTACCCACAAGCTTGATAAGAAATTGGTTAGGTCTGAATATGTAATTCCTCTAAAATACCGCGCTGCAATTATTTCATATGGCTTGATGTTGGCGAGGATAATACTAATAATTATTCCCGTTATCACCCAGATTAATATTTGCAACATGAACGGTGGTTTCTGTGTTCCATTGCAGTTGTAGGTTCTAGTGTTGTCAGACTTGCTGCTTGATTTATTTCCACCTAATCCCATAATTACCTGTCCTCAATAATGTTTACTGGCTGTGAATATTGCGAACCTCTGAACCTAGATAACCGAGATTGAACCAAATCGCGGTCGCCCGTGTAAGCCGTATAACTTACTGCTCCATCTTGGTTAATTACCCCAGTGACCCCATGCGCGTCGCAGACTACAGTACCGGAGGGTAAATATTTTAGAGAAATCCTATCCTTGGGCTTATCTCCTTCTTTCAGACCTGTAAAATAATGGGTTCCATTGCGGTATTCCTTACCCACAACAGGAAGACATGATTTATACCTTTTATTAGCCACTTCTTCCTGACGTTGTTCGTATTCAAATTGACGATATAGGGCGGATGCTTTTGCTTCCCTTGCCTTGATATCAGCGCGGATTAAATCTGTTCTAGCTTGATGCTTTTGGATAGAGGGAATTGATGCTATAGCGCCAATTACCAACAATCCGCCAAACAAAAGGTTAGATGGCTTAATCCCAAGTGAGAGAAGGGATTCGCGAAACTGTTCGTATTTTTCTTTCATAGTTAAAAAAGAGGTTGCTATCTTTGCAGGATGGAAAGGGGACAGGGCGGTCCCCCATCAATATTTACTGGGTAAGTGCTTGCAGCAACCATTGCTTTTCGTGGTAGCTTAACTCTGCAAGCCTATTCACAACTTCGGAGGCTTCTTCGGTTGGCGGTTGGTTGCTTGGTTCTTGCATCCATGCTTCATGAGCGATTCGAGCGATTAACCATAATGTGTCCGCTTCGGTCAATTCTTCCAATCCCTCTCCCCAACTCTCAGTCATGTCTCTCAACAAGGCATTATTATTGACATCTAGAGAGAAGTATCCAAGTGGTTTTGACATTGCTATAATCCTTTGTGTTGTATTTGTTTGCGGCTCTCTACATAAGGGCACTTCCCAGATTCGTGGTCAGGGGAGTGCTTGTTAATTTTCTTCCAGTATTTTGATAGCTGCCTCAATCCCTTGCCATGCATCAGTTAGAGAGACATCGGCTAGCATTTGAGTATCAAGAACTAGTTTTTGAAAATCTTCTTGATTGCATAGAGATTCAAACGTAAGTGCTATTGTGCGAAGCTGTTGTAATAAGTCCATTGTTAGTAATTAAAACGGTAGGCTGTAAACTAGTCTGGCAGCGCGTTCCAAGCCAGAATTTAATAAATCAAACGGTGCAATAAGTGTGTTAATAATTCTCATTATTCGTCTCGCTGGTAAGCTAAATCTGCAATTGCTTGTAAGATATCGGCAGGAGCGGTAAAAGGCAGACAGAGAGCCTTTATGGGGTATAGCCGGGATACGTGCAAAATGGGACACGTTGTAAAGTTATGTAACGATAACTCTACAGCCCTTGCTCTGCAATACCCTAAGAATCCGTTAAGCTAAAATCAAAAGTCCTTCATCATCCAATAAATTAGGTACAGTTTCCATGTCAATTAGATAATCGCCGAAACGCTTGATATTGCTGGTCATATAAGGACTTAGCGCTGCAACATCTTCGCGGGTAATTGAATAACCAGCTTTCAGTAAGTCCCGCAACACATCAGTTAAATCTACAACGTTTTGGAAGATAACAGCATTAGCAACCAAGTCGTTATATTTAATAATCTTCTCCTGCTCGATAGGGTCATTGTTAGAAATAACCCCAAATCCACCAAAGAAAAACCATTTTGAGAAACCGTTATAAGCTTCAACAATATTTGTTGCGGCTGTGATTTGTTTTCGCAACTTCATATCTGAAATATATTGCAACAGAAATACCGTTCTTACTACTCGTCCCAACTCTTGGAAAGCTTGGTATAGTCTATTTTTACGACTGTAATTTCCTAGTTTTCTTAACAACACTGCACTCGAAATCTTACCAGTTTGAATCGATAGCACAACTTGTAAAATATCCTGCCAATGGTTTTTAATTTTATCCCAATTAATTGTATCCTTAAATAAAGAATCAATATGTTCGTAGACTGTATCCTTATCTGGACGGAAAAAAATTAAATCCTTCCAATTGCGAATTCGGGGCATTAATTTAATACCTAGCATATGTGACAATGCAAACACAGGTGTTGATTGTCCTTGGGTATCGGCATGAATCGTATGTGGCTGAATCTCAGAACAATTTTTCAACAAGCCCTCGATAATATAAACTGCTTCCCAAGTTCCGCAGGGAATAAAATGGCTAAATAAAGCTACGTATGTATCGGAAACATGATGATAAGCGATACCTCCATAGCCACCGTATCGAATGTGATACTCAGACAGTAGATTTTCCTCGTAGAGTTCGTATTTAGTTCCGTCTGCCGCAGCCGTTGTCCCATCACCCCAAATTCCTGGAAGCTTTAAAACGTTGTACCGATTAATAATATCCACAAGTGCTGCGTTTAACTTATCTACACTGACATGACGGCGATTAACAAATGATATTTCTTTCGCTGTTACGATACCTCGCATATGTCTTGCAGCTTGAGTTGGTCCCAGATTACAACCATAAGTGAAACTAGTGAGCAAATAACGTTCCGTTGCTCGTTCAATTTTTGGATCACTTCCGCTCATGGGTCCAAAATGACGTGTAAAATTAGTCCAGTAATCAACATTTCGCAGAACATCAATTAAATTTCGTTCCGGAAAACGTTCTTCCACAGCTACAAGGAGAGCTTTAGCTTCGGGACTTAAATCATGACGCAATGATTTTTTTAATACAGGTTCACCCAAATCGTTAATTACAAGCTGACGATTATCGGGATAACCAGCGTCTACAATTATTGCAGTCTCGGTTAAGCATTCCTTGAGTTGTTCGACAAAACCAACTGCATTCGGTGCAAAACCCAAATCTTCGCAATACTGGTCAATTAATGGTAAACATTCAGACCAAGGTAATAACTGTTCTCGGTGGTCGGCATAATTCTCACTACCAATAACGCAGATATCACCTGACCTTAATTCAGCCATCAAGTAAGAAAAAACACAAACCTCCAGATGGCGACGAACAATTTTAGTTTTGTCTCCTTGTTCAACGAATAAAAGCTTCTGCCACTGAGGAGAAACAAATTCTAAATCTAAGTCAATAGCATTTCTTAAAAAATGACCTCGCTTTGACTGATTTTCTAGAATAAATTTTAATGCTTCAACTACACTTTGTTCGCTAGTAGTAGATTCAAATTGTAAAGTATTTAATAGTCTAAAGAAAGTACTGCGGTGACTTTTGTAAAATTGCCAAAGCAAAGGTAAGTAATTATTACCTTTATAAGCATTAATAGCCTCGCATTCACTTAATAATTGTTCGGCACCACCTTCTGTAACAAGTAACTGATTAAGTTGTTCTACTTTATCAGTATTGTCAATTGTAAAAGTCTTATCGACCAACTCATAATTGTTCAACTCTTGTTCTTCATCAACCCATACATGGAGAACATTTCCGAGAACTCCCACTAATTTTTCAACTGTCTCCTGATATCTCTGCTTGATGAGTTCTAATTCTTTCCTGGCATTGTTATGTATCAACCGCATTTTTTTGAGAAACATCTCAACCAAATTATCTCGCGTCGTCACTTGCGCCGAGTAAATCAAACATAATATAAGAGTAATGCGCTTTGGTAAATTAAACTCTTTGATTTCACTTGCATCTAATACCCTTGCTTCTGCGGCAAAGTGTTGAATCTTAGCTGCTGTAATTCCGGTAAGTAATGGTTTAATATCTCCTAAAGAATCAAGCCAGATTAAATGTACAATTAAATCGTTAAGATGGTTGCGAGTTGGTCGCTTAGGAAGTTGCTTGAGATTATTATAGAGACTTCTATATTCAACTGGATGATTATCTAACAGGTCAAGTAAGCGTTGTTGATAATCATCACTCAAACGACCAAGTACTACTTTAAATAAATTTTGGTTGACTAAATTTCTAACTCGACGTACTAATCTATTTAACGTATTGAATCCTGGTAGCTCATATCTATTTTTTACTAATTCGGCAATAGCGACATTCATCAAATCCGCAGGATTATCCATCACTTGTGCTGAATCATTTACCACCGATACTGCTAAATGTAGCGCAGTTTGATTAAAAGATTTAACAGTTAGATATGAGCGGATAGCTGTCCGATGTCGGTACATTGTTTTTTTACTTTCATAGCCTAAAACAATATCATCTTTAAATTTTAAATGACTGCGAATATGGTTTATTATTTTTAGTGGGACATCCGCAATAGAAGGAAAATAACCTAGTCTTTGGAATGATTTTAATATAACAAGTAAGTTAAGGATATTAATTTCATTTTTTGTCGCACTATAAGCGAAAGCAATTTCTGAATTAGTTGGTGTATAAATTTCGGTAAGTTCTTTGGTGGTAAATTGTCGTTTAAATCTTGGGTAAGCGGTGCGTTCTATAGATGTCACTCTGAGATTAATGGATTGCCCATCCTGGTATTACTTTTATAGATATAAAACAAAACATTCACTTTCTCTTAGTTTTAGATTTTTTTCTTTTAAGTAGTGGTTTCTTACTACCAATTTCAGCAATAGTATTTTTGTAGTAAAAGCCACAATAAGGACAGTAGGAGTGCTGAAAAGTTCTTACTGACTTTCCGCATTTAAGACAATGAGAAATAAGCTCATGTCCACATATAAAGCAGTAAAATGACCTAATATCGTTCCAAATTGGTTCTGTAGGCGTTCCTGGAGTCCAGCATTTAGGACAAAATTTTATACTGTTGAATGGTTGTGGTATTTCGGAACCGTTACAAATTGCTTCTAAGTACTCGCTTGGTATTGATAAAGCCCTAGCCAATCCCCGACGGGTTTTGTGGCTTAATCGAGTAGTAATACCTCGTTCTATTTTGCCCAGGGAATGTAGATGAATATCGGCTGCGCTGGCTAACTGATTCTGGCTCATCTTTAATTCCAGACGCAACCGTTTGATGTAGTTCCCTACTGTTTCTTGTGGTAAAGGAGTGTTAAAAGTGTCCATTAAAAATGAGTCAGAATCAGCTAGCCAAGGCAGCCGATATTCATCTACATTCCCTGGGAAAAATAGAAC
>JBCDDV010000129.1:0-6845 GCA_039180145.1 Cyanobacteria bacterium P01_G01_bin.49
CTAAAGCTTGTTTAAATTTTTCCAATGCTTCCCGAAGTTGACCTGTATTCAATAGTTGCAAACCTTCATTATTCAATCGCAACCCCTCAGCTCTTCGCTCTTGACTCCTTTCCTCCTGCGCTTGAGCAAGTAACGACATTCTCAGATTTGTTCCCACCAGTTGCACGGGAAAACCCCACAACAGCACAAATGACAATAGGAAAATAACAGACTTAAAAGGACGGCCCATAACCTAAATTTCTCCTCTTATAACAATAATATATAGATGTAAGGGCAAAAAAAACTATGCAAAAATTTCTATCCAACTCCATACCCGCTATACTGACGAACATCAGGAGGATGAAAAGCAAGTACAATCCTATCCTTCGGTACTCCCGCAGCCACAAGTTCGTCCGTAATGCCATCCTCAATACCATCGTAATAAATCCAAATTTGCTCATGGCGAATTTCTGCATGAACAATAGTGCCATAAACATGACGACGTTTTTCCCATCCTTCATGGAGCAACATAAAATGGTTGCGGTCTTGACTAATAATCACAAAAGTTTTCACATCACCATAGGAGTAAGGAATATCCGCATAGTATTGCAAAATCTTTGAGAGTGTGTCGCGCCACCCCTCTATATCTAAGAGTCTATCTGTGGTTTCCATTGAATAATTTCCTCCATCAAAGCATCAAAAGTAAACAGGCGAAAACCAGGTTCAGCTAATAAAAGTTTTCCTGCTTCCTCCTCAAATAATGTGGCAAAAATATCGCCCTCGACTGCCAAATATATTAGACGTGATGGGTCTTGTTTTTGAAGTATCCTACTGTAGAAAAAGAATTGTCCCCAGGCTTTTTCCAGCTCATTAATCAAAGAAGGACTGATAAAACTTTTGACTTCAACAGCTATTTTTGTCGCACCTCGTTCCGCAGCAATCAATTTTTCAGCACCTAAGTCAACTTGAACATTACGAGTACCAACTCTGAGAATTAGTGGGTCTTTGGTAATAGTCCAACCATCTTTAATTAAGGCAGTTTTTACAGTATTATGATAAAAGTCTTTAGCAGGCATTGAGCTGTTTTTTTATCAGATAAAATTGAACTTTTTCAATTGTTTATTATTGAGTATTGTACCAAAGAATAGTAGAATGAAAAAATCTAAATTATTAGCTTTCTTACAGGGATATCGCCCAAAGTTGCTCCAATATGGCGTAAAATTCATGTTCCCAGTGCGAGCATCTTGCTCGCTTCGGGGTGTGGCTGACCAAGATGGAACCCGCTGTATTATCGTAGCAAGTGAAAAAGAACAAGAAACCGGATTTATTGCTCTAATTATTGTTTTTCACGAAATTTCCTTGATAAACCCGGTTTCTGAACCATCTTTTTATTGAGTAACTATTTTTTCAGGACAAAATTCTGCTTTTTTTATTTCCTCCAAATTTTCTTTCAATTCTGCGGAAGGTTTTTTCACAGAAAATAACTCCTGATAAGCATCCCCAAATAAACCTTTTTCCATAAAAAAATTAGCTCGTAATAAAGCTATTTCTTCAGCAGAATTACCATGATTTTTTTCCGACAAAGCCTTCAATTCTGACTCAATAGTTGCTCGGCGATCGCCATCTATAATTTTAAAAGGAAAAGGCAAGCTAGTTGTACTGCCTTTGTGAAAGAATATCTCATAAATTTTTCCTGGTTCTAAACTTTGACCTTGATAAATAATTTGGCTTTTTCTCTTAACATTTTGTGCCCATATTTCTTGCTGATTATCAGAAGGAACTTCTATAAAAATTTCTGCTATATCTCCCTGCCAAATAAACATAGGTTGCTCCTGGAAAACTTCCACAAAATTTGCTTGTTTTTGCTCTGGAAATTTATATAACCAAGGGGTAATTATACAAAAATTATCGCTACGAGACCCGCCCGGTTTTTTGCTGACTGGAGGTTGGTTTGCTTTTGCATTAAAAATAACCTCCCACAACTTCACAACAATATTCTGAGTCGATGATTTTTCTTGAGTGGAAGTTTCAGCAAAAACTCTCCCACTTACAGGATAATAATTAACCCAGAAAAAGCCAGAAAATGATATGAGGAAAAAAGATAGGAATGAATTAAATTTATGAGACATAATTTGCACCTTTTAACTTTCAATATCTGTAAGCATCCAAATATCTAAACCAGGGTCAGGATGACGCATTGCAGCATCATTAGTAATAAAAACTTTGCATCCTGCTGCTACAGCAGTTGCTAGATGTAAAGCATCAATTAAACCTAAATTACTACTTCCTCTTAACCTAGCAGCAGCAATTACTATTGCTTGAGTAAGACTACAGAAAGTAAGATTAGGAAACTTGGGCAAATCATTAGCATATTCCTCGGCAATTTCTATTTCTCCAGTGCGCAAAGGTTTAACCATTAATTCTGCTAAAACCAAGTCACAAGCAAATCCTTTACAACTACCTGCTTCAATCATTTCAAAAATTTTAATAGCACGATTGCCAAATTCTAAATTCCCCTCCAAAGCGTAAATAAAAATTACACTATCAAGAGCAATTTTAGCACCTTGAAGTTCTTCTAATCTCGCCATGATTCTCGTTGTTCCCGAATATAAGTAACAGCATTTTCTCCTTGCCAAAGTTGACGATGTTTACCAAATAAATGAGAAGCTTTGCTAGTTGCTGGAGTCATAACAACAGTGCCATTTACTACTTTTATTTCCAAGCGATCGCCTGGTTGTAAATTTAGCACTTCTCGAACTTCTTGAGGAATTACAATTTGGTATTTTTCTCCTAGCTTTTCTATTGTCATTTCAGTTATCAATTGTTAGTTATCAAGCGTAGGTTGGGTTGAATAATTTAGCTTGCTTCCCGCAAGGTAAACCAACACCAGTTATCAGTTATCAGTTATCAGTATTCCCGTTACAAAAACAACTTCTGACTTCTAACTTCTGACTTATGACTTCGTTAACCTCCTATTATTTAGCAAAAAATAAATCCAGAAAATCCCAGAAGGTGACATAATAGGTAACAAAATAGCTCCAGAAATATAAACCTGTAAACTAACTATTAAATATCCTAAGTTACTAACCGCAAAAACAACTACCAAAAGATTACGCTTTTGTGGATAATCATTCAATATCAGAATAACACTTTTTCCTAAAAAAGCAGCAATCAAAGTCACCCATAAATCAGGAATAGGAACAACCAATCTATTAGTCAGAAAATGATGGATTAGATAAGCATGAATTTCTCCCCCTGTTAATTTTTCACCACTACTCCAATAACGAAAAGCCATTGGTGAATTATCAATATTATCCTGCCCAGATTCTACCCCGGCATTGCTATATCCACCAGGAGCTATTATTACTATTTGTTGTCTAATTTTATCCCTAATTTTAGTTGTTTCACACCTGCGAAAATTCTCAGAGACAAAAGAATTATTAGATTCCAAAAGTCGCCAAGCAGGAATACAGTCATATACTTGGTCATAACTAATAGAAAAATCCACAATTGGATGGAGCCACATTTGCCTCAACCAATAAGAAAGAATAGTAAGTAAGTTTAAACGAGCAACAGGAGAAAATAATGTTTCATGCTTAACTCCTTTTTCTTGTTTTAGATAATCAGATAACTCACGAAATAAATCATTCTTACTTTTCAAGTTAGGCAATGGCAAATCATTATATTTATTGTCATAATTTAGTCGATCAACTAATGCCAACATTGAGGCAAAAGTTAAATCATTTGAGTCTCGAAAATCTATAGTTGTCACATACCTACCATCACCAAGTACGGTCATGTCTCCTTCTAGACTCCAATTCAAACTAGCAAATTCTGGATGAACACCATATTTATCTTTAGCAAAAACAATCCATTTTCCTTTTTTTACTGCTGTTTGAAGTGCTTCTGCTAAGAGGCGATCGCTCTCCCCACCATCAAAACGGTCTAATAAATAATCAATGCCAATTATTTGTACCTCTGACTCATAAATTGCTTCAACTAATCTAGCTAAATAAGCTCTATCCATTATAGTAGTATCAGTAATTCCTGCTCTGATAATTGACTCATTATCAATTTGCACTAACAGCACAGGTGGAGTTTGATTAGTCAATTTTTGACCAGTTAGTTGACGATAAATAGCCTGTACAAAAACTCGCCAATCTAACAAAAACTGCTGAATCGGTAACAGCGAAATAACAACCAGCAACGAGAACAAAGCTTTAGATTCTCTGGTAGTTGGTAAATACCTTTTTAACTGTTGTTTTAATCCAAAAGGTTCTATTTTAAAAAGTTCCGAATTGGGGCGACGAAATAGGGAAGGGATTAAATAAGCAGAAGGATAAATTAGAGATTTTTCAGTTGTCTGAAAAGTCCGACAAGTATCCAATAAAGCTTCATGTATATCTTTGTGTGCTGCTAAACTTTTAGTAAGATTAATAATAAAATCATGGGCAACATTGTTATGAATAAGTTCCCGCATTACTATAACTTGAGTTAATCCTAAGCTAATTAGATATTCAGCAATACTAATACCTTTACAAGAATTGAAAATAGCTACTTGTAAACCGTTTTTGATTGCTATTTTTAGAGGTTCTTTTAGTTCATCAATAGACAGATAAATACCTGGGGCAATACTAAAGTCTCCCCCAGTTAAATAATTTTCATCACTATGACCAGCAAAAAACAAAATATCCCAACCATTAGAGTCAGCTATCTTGTTCCAAATATTTCTTTTCAACTTATCAATATTAGCTCCTGGTTGCCACCTAATAAACTTAATATTTGTCATCCGAGAAAGAGATTTTACAGCTTCACGATCCGCTTGAAAATCTAGATGGTTATCGTCTCCAATAATTACCAAAATTCGTGCTTTGCGACGAATAGGTTGTACTGGTTTTTCGAGGATATTTGTAGGAGTGCGAGAAATCCTAATTCTACCTGATGCACCAAAATTACCACTTATTTCCCACGCTTCCCAAGGTAAACGTGCTAACTCCTTAGAATTACAAGAAAGAAAAATTTCAATCCAGTGGGAGTTAGGTTTGTGATTAGCATTTTTGATTTTTTCTCCCAAGTGAAAGTTAGGCTCATTAGTAGCACTTTTGATTTTTTCTCTAATTTCATATAACTTTTTGTCACGCAACCATTCGTCAAATTCGGTTACTAGAGTTTTTTCTTCCTCATTTAGTTTTGTATACCAGTCAACTTCTGGTGCTGGAATGTCACCCTCATCTATAACTTTACCGCGTGGTTTTTGGGAATAGTAGTTGTCATAAGCATTTTTCCAGCGTGCGTAATTTTCTATCAGTTTAGTGGGATAATTAAGACTGGTTAGTAGTTGGCCACCCTGCCAATATAACCTAAATAAACAGTTTTGTTCTTCTAAATTATCTATCTCTACGTTTAAAGATTTTATTTCAGCCAAGGTCAAAATTTCTAAATTAAAAGACTTCATTTTTAGCAAGAGAAATAATATATAGTAGTTCATTATTGTAGGGTGTGTATTTACGGCTAAAACTTAGACTGTGAAAGGCATTTAACAATCCGTCGTCACGCACCATTTTAGATGTTAGGACATTTTCGCTCCTCTCAAATTTAGTCACAGCAAGAGTTGAACTTCTGACTTCTGTACGGGTGGTTTTCTCCGGAATGCTGTCGCATTCATGTCGGTGATAGCCGAAACGCGAATTACCCCTACTAAATTCTGACTTCAGTTATATCTCATTCCACTTAAATACAACAGATGTTTTTTCCTGATTATCTGGTGCCACAATAGTAACTAGAAATTCCTCATCCAAATTACCTCCTACACGAGCGTATGGATAAGTATTTTCCTTGTTTGAATGTTGTTCTTTTTCAGTTAAAATACCCGTGCGATCGCTAATCCGTAATTTTATCCCTGATGGTAATTTTTTACCCTCTGCACTACTCAAAATTAGCAGTAAACTCCACTCTTTTTCATATTCAGAAATTAACCAAGTAACTGCATAAAGATAAACTTCATTGTCAGCTAAATTAAACTGTTTATATCCGCGCCCAATACCAGGGGGAATTTTCATTTTATTGCCAGAGTTAATTTGGTTAAGAATTTGCTCTAATTTTTCCTCATGATTTCTTTCAACTTTTCGCCGTACAGGTGACGGTGCAGATAATAAATTCCAGGATAGTGAATTGGCAACTACATCTGTTTGGTTTTGCAACCAATATTTGACATTTATAGCTTTTTCATTAACCAGTTGTAGTAAATCGGATAAATAGGTATTAGCCTTTTCTTTACTCATTTCAGATAAATTTACTGAAGCGTTCGGTAAAGTAATAGCTGTAGGTTCTAAACAGCGTAAATTTAGCAATAGTTCGTCTAATTTACTATTAAACAAACTAAGTGGGAGTTGAGAAAAATTATCTGATTGTTGCTGTAATTTTTGGTTCATAGTTTCTAATTCATTGTATGGTAAAAATCCGCGAATAGCAGCTAACTCTGACTCCTCTTCCACTTCAACTACTACATAGAAATGAGCGGTAAATTCTGGTAAAGTAATTATAGAATTAGGAATGTTTACCTGTTCAGATAGATTCAAAACCATCAAACAGACCTTAAAATCCCCTACTCTAATATTAGAAACAGCCGGAATTAAATTGGCATATTCTGGTTGAAAAATTGAACAATTAATTTTATTTACAGATAACTCAGGCGCTCTTTCTGCTAACCATTCTTCAAAAGTAAAAAGAGCCAAAGCATGAATATAAGTTTGCCATTTTTGTTCGTAGTCTTTGATATTACTAACCAGTTCTAAAGCTTTCTCAATATGTTCGGATTTGAGGCTAATTTCGTCTGTAGGAAAATTGTCAAACTCTAGAGAAAATTC
>JBCDDV010000130.1:0-6763 GCA_039180145.1 Cyanobacteria bacterium P01_G01_bin.49
ATTTTTCTGCGCCATTCACGCGGATATACCCCTACAGAATTAGGTCTGGAATTAATGCGTATGGGTCGAGCGGCAGATGCACAATTTAGTCGGCTTGCAGAACTCGCAACAGCAGACAATAAAGGACTCTGTGGTGAATTTATCTTGACATCTTTGTATATACTTGCGCCGATGTTAATCCCAGTACTGAAAGACTTTCAGGCTCAATATCCAAATATTTATGTTCGTTATCTGGCAAGTGAAAAACTTTTTAGACTAGATTATGGTGAAGCTCATATTGCTGTACGTGCAGGTTCTAAACCTGAAATCGAAGATCATATTGTACAGCCCTTTACTACACAAAAATTAGGACTTTATGCCAGTGTAGATTACGTTTCGCGTAAAGGCATTCCAGAAGCTGATGATGATTTTTTAGAACACAATTTTGTAGGGTTTGACAATCTAAATTATGGTCCACCATTGAACGTAAATACCTGGATGCGAGAAAATATCTCCGAGAAGAATATTACTTTTCGGAGTACTGATGTAACCGTCTTGGAAACTGCAATACTATCGGGAATTGGCATTGGGTTCTTTCCAACTTACAAAGCCACTCAACATCCTGAACTGATTGAAATCTCGCCGCCTAAAGAAGAATGGGATATACCCTTGTGGATAATAACCCATGTTGATTTGCACCAGACAGCTAAAGTGAAAGCATTTCTCACCTTTTTGCAGCTATCAGCATAAGTCTAAGAAAACAATTTGGTATGCCACTTAAATTTGTTACATTTGGATTCAAGTTCACTACAAAAACAGTGGTGAATTTACGGTAATTACGCAATATGTGGAAATTATAAGGCACTACTAAGATAATACGCAGGTTCCATCTATCGGTAAGAGATTAATAGTTAATTCTCTTTGAAACATTATATTTTCAACAAATTTTATCTCATGCTCAGCATGAAAATTATCCTTTATCGGGTGTAAATTACACTACACGAATATAACTGTTGCTGTAATGTCACGGTTAACAGCAACACCCAGAGAAAGCACTACAAAAAATTGTTACCTACTTTTCAAGCAGTTTTTCCAACTGAAGTATTTCCGCCTATTTTCTCCATAAATATTCACAAGCTCTTGGGTGTCTCTTATACGAACAAAAAATCATGTAATTTTTGGTATTACAGTTTTACCTTACTCTTTACTTACTTTCAGATTGTTGTAAACCCTAATTTCTCATAAAACGCACGTGAGATGGCAAGGTTGCGTACCCGTAAACCTACGTGATATATCCTAGTAATTTCTTTCACAACTTTTCTATGATATCGCGTCTTTTGAGCTTGATTAATTGACGTATTCAGAACCTCATGCGGTAAACGCAGTCATTGCTGCGTCGAATTCCGACCTCAGACCACCGTCTTTGATGCCCCCATCCTTGGAAAATGTTTCATTGAAACTGGGTAGGCTGAATGATGCCTTTAGGTCTGCTCCCATCCTCGGAAACGTGGCTTTAGCTGCCTCCATTACTGTAGTACCACCTCGTGTCCCTGGGGATGTGGAGAGTAGCAGCATTGGCTTACCAGACCACACCCGCTTTTCAACTCGGGAGGCCCAATCATAAATGTTCTTGAAAGCCGCACTATAGGAGCCATTGTGTTCAGCAAGGGAGATTACAAGTGCGTCGTGAGACTGGATGAGGTCAAGAAAACGATAGGTATCTACGGGGATTCCATTTGTATTCTCCTCATCCGAACTGTAAATGGGAACATTTATTTCACGGAGGTCGAGGTCTGTGACTTCGGCATTTGGTATTTGATTCGCTGCAAAATTGGCGAATTGTCGGTTAATGGATGTCGAACTTGTGGATGCACCAAGCGCAAGAATTTTCATACACATCTAAGGATGTTGGAAACTCAGTAGTGTTTTAGTTGACTTAAGCTTTATAGCCATTCTACTTTACTTTGTGAGTTGATTGGACTTTAGACAAAACCCTACAAAAACGCAAAAACACTGCGGTTTATCACCAGTTCTTGCTACTCCCGAATGGTTAATGAAAAGATACATTTGCGTTAACGTAAGTAAGTCGGCGCAAATAAATCGAAATATGTAAATAAAAGTAAAGTTTTCATAATCCTTGTGATTGCTACGTTTCACTTCGTTCCACTCGCAATGACATAGTTAGATTTTATCATGCTGAGCTACTTAGAAGCTTTTTATTTGAAAAATCGTCCAGAACGCTGTTTCTCTCCAGTCAAGGAAAATTTAACTTGATGCGGACGATAAAAATATAAGTTGCTTTAATTGGCTTATTAAAAATACGAGCAAGCATTAAATGAAACTTATACGTTTAGTTTGTATTGCATTAGTAATAGTAATCGTAATAAAAGTTACACAATTTCTTACAACTCCCAGACCACAAAATCAAGAATCTATCAAGATAGAGAGTGAGTGGTGCAAGCAGAAAGATAGCTTGCCCAAAGACACGAAGCATACATTTGAAGTTTTACTTAAAGTTGTTGGTACAAGTAATTGTACGAACGCCAAGCAACTACTTGACAAACAGCAGAGACTTTCTCTTAGCTCAAGTCAAATTAGTGACCTTAAACCTCTTGCTCAATTGACTAATTTGAGGACACTTCAGCTTAATAAAAATAACATTAGCAACCTTAAACCTCTTGCCCAATTGACTAATTTGAGGGAACTTTACCTTAATGAAAATAAAATCAGCGACCTTAAACCTCTTGCCCAATTAACTAATTTAAAGACACTTCTTCTTTATGAAAATAAAATCAGCAACATTAAACCCCTTGCCGGATTGACTCATTTGAGGATGCTTCACCTTAATAGGAATAAAATCAGCGACATTAAACCCCTTGCCGGATTGACTCATTTGAGGACACTTTACCTTAATAAAAATAAAATTAACGACCTTAAGCCTCTTGCCCGATTGACTCATTTGATATGGCTTGACCTTGGGAGTAATCGAATTAGCGACCTTGAGCCCCTTTCCAGATTGACTAATTTGAAAACACTTTTCCTTAATGAAAATAAAATTAGCGACCTTAAACCGCTTTCCAGATTCACTAATTTGAGAATACTTCAGCTTTGGGGTAATCGAATTAGCGACCTTAAACCCCTTTCTCGATTGACTAATCTAACTGGGCTTTACCTCATGAATAATCAAATTAGCGACCTTAAACCTCTTACTCGGTTGACTAATTTAACTGGACTTTACCTTATGAATAATCAAATTAGAAACCTTAAACCCCTTTCAGGATTGACTAAGCTGAAGGTACTTCGCGCTTGGGGTAATCCAATAAAGAATAAAACATGTCCTGTAAAGCCCAAGGGTACATGCAGTTTTTAAGGGAAAGAAAATATATCTTCAATACCAAACCTATGTTCCTATAACCGATTCTGAGCAGGAACGGTGCTGAGAAGAGGTTATTGAAAGTGTTGATAACAACCGCTTCTGGGCTTATTACTTACATTAAACTCCTGCATTTTCTTTACACACACCCGTATTCAGCAACTGGGGAAGATTAGGTGGCGAAGCGGAGTATCGGGTGCGGGCTTCTATTACTTTTGATTTTTTTTAATACGTTACATAGCCCGTACCCGATACCGCCTAATCTAGCGCAGCGGTTCCCAGTTGCCCCCGACGCTCGATGAAAACGCACTCCTTCCTACATTGGGAAAACCCAGTTATAAGAAGCACTTCCTCTATTAACCATTTGTTCTACTTTCTCCAACTTCTGGACTGTTAATTCATCGTTTTTCTGTTTGTAAAGTCTCTTCGCTTGTCTAAGATGATTCATCCCTGCGGCTTTATCACTGGTATTTTTATTGACACTCCATTTCTTCAATTTCATTTCTGCCAATCTCATATGAGCATCGGCTGAATTGGGGTTTCTCCCGAGAATTTGTTTTATCAGCACTTCTGCTTCTTGCGGCTTACTTCTACTCTTACCTTTAGCAACTTTGAGCAGTTTATATTCTGCGATGTTCCGTGTTTTCTGGTCTGGAGATTGTAAATTAACTATTAGTTCGTCGGTTCGTGCTTGTTGTTCTTGTGGGGATTCAAAAACCTGTTCCATCAATAGCCCACCAATGCAAGCACCCAAAAATAGTTTACGTAACATGACTTATATTATTGTTTTAATTGGTATAAATCTGGGTGTATCGCTTGGATAGGATTTGGGTGTAACCTTAACTTTGGCAGGAGACGAACCATCTGCTATTACTAAATATCCTTCTAAGGAGGGGAGATTTTGCAGTTCTGAGGGCAATACTGCGGCAGTTTCTCGGATTTGCTGACTTTTACTAGAACTGCTGCCGTTATCTTGATAAGTTTTGGATTGGGTAATATCAATTCGCTCCTGGATTCCAATCATTTTGGAAAATTCTTCAGCTGTAGCACCATCTCTAATATTGAGTATGAGTTTGGTGGCTAAACCCTGGAGGATAATTCTGCTTCCCTTCTCCCCATAAATTTCTTCAATTTGGGCTGTGGTTTGGGAACCAATGAAAGCACTACCACCAAATTTACGGCTTTCTGATAGAAGTCTAGGTAAGCTTTTTAACTGGCTTAAAGCTCCCAGTTCATCAATTACAACGGCGGTTTTAAGTTGTCTGTGTTCGTTTGCGAGTAATCCGCGAAGCATTAATTCAAAAGCAGTTGTTATCAGTGGTTTAAAGGTTTCTGCATCGTCTTCAAACAATGATAGAAATATCCAACGCTCGTCGTCGGTTCTACCCCAATGACTAAAACTAAATTCAGGTGGTGCGGGACATTGAGCTAAAGATTGATAAAATCGCATTTGATTGGCAGCGGTTGCAAGTACGCTTCCTGCGGTATTACCGGATTCTCCTTCAAAATACCGTCTAGATACCGTACCAGCTAAGAAATCCTTTAATTGTTCTAATGAAAAACTGGTTAGTACTTCCCAGACTTCTGCATTGGAATAAGTGCGGGAGTATATATCTGCAATCAAATTTTTGGCAGCATCGCTAAAAAACCGTTCTTTGGGGTCATTGGGAATCAAAGCAGCCGCAATCGTGTTAAACTGTGCGTCTTCCGAGCAATGACTCCAGCCAATAGTACGGTCATCTTTGGGGTTGAATATCAAATCATCTTCTCGATACAGCTTCTCCATCAATTCCCCGTTTCTATCTAACACCATTACTCGCCAATCGGGACGTTGACGCAATGCGTGGAGTATTTGCAGTATTGATTGACTTTTACCGGAACCGGGAGAACCAAAGAAACCGAATGACAGGTTTTCTAAATAGTTTGGTAGTACGATTCCTCCTATCTCTAGTTTTGGTGTGATGGGTTGTTGATTAAATTGTTTGAGTATTTTGGCATCTTTATGGTTCAATTGCCGTTGTAACTGTTTGGGTTTAACGAGTGTAGTTCCTCGGAGGATTTTATTAGATAAACCGTTGGGGAATAATGCAAAACCAGCACCTAAAATTAAATTAATTCGCCACAAACCACCCCATCCCATAAATGCAGTTAGTCCGAGAAAGATAATTGCAATTGCTGCGGCTGTAAGAAAGGGAAATTTTTCTCTTTTGGGCAACCACCAAACAGTAATTAACAGCAGAGGGAATAATGGACCAAGGAATTTAGCTATGTTGTAGGAGATGATTCCTAATGCTAAACCAAAGCCAACAATCATTATTCCAGCAGGGTTGAAGGATTCGTTTGATTTATCGAACATTCTTACCTCAGTTTCTGAAGTTAATGGTTAAAGCGTTTCCGTGTCCCTTTTTGAATTAATCTCGTTACCCTTTCTCCGTAGAACGAGCATCAACATTATCTACTTCTTTCTCTAAAATGTTGCTGTTGAAATTCACCTGGACTTGGTTGCTGGTTGATTCCATATTGTTCGCGAATTGCTTTTAATCTTTCATCTAACGATAAATTCTCCCAATTCTGTTGCTGTGGGGAGGAAGAAAGCGGGTTATTTAATTGGTTTGGAATAGTTTTATTTTGAATTTCTTGGTGTGATTCTGATGTCGGCTCCGTTGGTATTTTTGGTGTTGATTGTGTTGGTTCTTTCTTGTCGGATAGTTTGTCAATTACGTAATTCCAATTTACCCCCATTTCTCCCATCATATAAATACTGCTGGGAGTGATTCTTTCTGTTCCTTCTCCACCAAATGAAGATGCACCTTTGAGGTAGTAATCGGTGGAAACATAACCGAATTCTTTATCTAAATATATTTGGTTATTGTTTGGTTGTTTATTGTTGTTTTGGCTGGTTCCAAAGGTACTGTTTTCTGGTTGTAAATCTGCTTGTTGTTGGAGTTGTAAATCTTCTTGATATTGAATATTTTGTTGAAAAAGTAGTTGTAATGATTCTTCTTCTAGTTCTTCCTCTACTTCTTCTTCTAATTTTATCTCTGTTTCAAAGGAGCGTTGCGGATAGGCATATCTATGACTTATATTTACCTCTCCGTTTTGATATCTGAATACTTCTTCTGTACCTGGGATGTAAATAGAGCATTCTATTAAATCTTTGGATGCTTCTGGATTAAAAACAGCTTCTTCTAGCTTATCCAATTCTTCTGGTTTAATCTGGTCAATATCTATCTTCCCTTCAACATCTTGAAGGAAGACAATATTACTATCCATTTTTATTGTTAATCCTGCTTGTTTTACGCCACTATGGACGGTAAATTCATCAACAATGCGATTCAATCTTTCTTGCTGTTCTTTATTTAAATACTGTGACATATTCAATGACTAATTATGTGTACAATAAATTGTTTA
>JBCDDV010000131.1:0-6742 GCA_039180145.1 Cyanobacteria bacterium P01_G01_bin.49
AATTTTAAATTTTTCTAGTTCCTACTCTCTGATGAACATAATTTTTTAACCCTGGTATTATTTATGCGTTTCCAACTGGCCTTAGCATTTCTAAGTTGCTTAGTGGTTTTCATTTACACTTCCAACGCTAAACAAAACCCATCTAAAAATCAAGCATCAAATCAACTAGAAAACCCAAATAATATTCAGTTAACAATTAATGATTTATCAAACCAAAAACAACAACAATGGCAGGACTTTAAACAATCAAAAAAAATTGAATTAAACGCAAAAACTCCGGTTTCTATTGATACCTATCCCCCTAATCCTAATCTCTTAGAAACACCTTCAAAACAATTTATTAAACCATCTCAACCCAACACAACTATCCCGATTTCTCAAGACAGTTACATGACTCTCATTCCCACCAATACGACTAACGTCGTTGGGAACTCCATTTATGAACTGCAACTGTACGGGAATGGTCAGTTAATTGCAGCCTATCCCACGGTTACAGGACAAGCCGCAACACAAAATAAAAACCGTCACCAAGAAGGAACCGAAGCGCCTTTACCTGACGGTAAATATGCCGTGGCTAGTTCTGCTGTACCTGGTACAACCTCAGAAGTTGGGGAATGGTTTCTACCAATTGAACCCCTATTTTCAACAGGACGTACAGCGTTAGGCATTCACTACGATCCTTCTTTTCAAAAAACTAATGGAGAAGATGGGACACAAGGGTGTATCGCTTTAACACAAAAACAAGATCTCGATGAAGTGCTTGACTACGTCACAATTTACCAACCTCAATACCTTGAGGTCAGACTTCAAACTTAATTCTTACTACTTAATTTTCACACACAGGATGATTAAACTATGTTAAAAAACCTCATTGCCGGTGCATTTTTATTAACCATGATGGCTTTACCCACTCAGGCGCAAGTTGGGCCTGGATGTGGCCCTAGTGACGGTAATTGCCAACGAGGAACAGGAGGACAAAACCCCTATGGTCGAATTTGTACTAATCAGAGAAATGGCCGTCTCTCCATGAGAACCGGGCCAGGACAAAACTATAATAAAATCACTGAAATTCCTAACGGTAACGTAGTTGCTCTTGCTGGTGGAGAATATGGCAGCGATGGAATTTATTGGTGGCGTGCTAACTATAATGGTCAAGGTGGATGGGTCAGATCTGATTACGTCTGTGATGATCCCCAGTAACCCTTGGGATTTGTTAGACTATTGTTATGATGGCGGTGCCTAATTTTTCTGGCACTATTTTTGCTAAAAAGACGAGCTGTTGACTCTGACAACGATGAGTTACAGATCATTGATTATTCTTCAATGAAACTAAAGTAATATTCATTAACCAGTGTAGTGACCAATTGAGAAAATTCTTGGTATTTTTGCCATTGCGACTCGTTATCAGTAACGTTGGCAGTAATTTCCCATAAGATGTCATGGTAGTGATTTCGAGAAACCAGTCCAGTAAAACGAGCGACATTGAGATCGATATACTCAGTAGCTGTTTCGGTACAGATACCATAAACAATAGCTTGCACTTGAACGCGAGTGGTTAAAGTCTCTAAGGAATCCATGGGTTATTGATAGGGAGAAAAGCTCTATTTTTAAGATCTCATAAGAGAGGAAGGAAAAACTTCCCCTGATCGAATGAGACAATGAGTGGACAAAAAGCCATTATCTCTAGTACAAAATGGAGAAGATTATACTGCCTTTCAAAAATTTGCACTGCCGACATAGAATGGAGACAAAACGAAGGATTTCCTAATGGAACTACCTGGCACGGAGCAAATGAAGTGATCAAAGGGGTTTTTGAAGTATTTGATGATAATTGGGACTCTTGCAACTTTTCGCTTAATATTTTTTAAAGCAAGAAAATATTATCTTTGGCATAGAATACTTAGGATAAGGACAATCTTATTCAAGTATTTAATAAAATGAGCAATGGGCAAAATTCTGAAAATTCCTTACGAACGCTTCCAACTTGACCTAGAAGCGAAAGGCTATAGTCCCAAAAACTCCTTATCGATGGCTATGGCTTGTTATTTGAGCTATCAATCTCAAAGTAAACTTCAGGAACAATTGAGAGAATGGGGTTTCTCTCATTTTGCTCGACTTGAAGCCAACAAAGGCTTAAAAATTGATACCCAAGGCTTTGTTGCTACTAATAATAACTTAAGCTTGATCGTTTTTCGTGGCAGTGAAAGCATTCAAGATTGGATGGCTAATTTCACCATAGTCACTGATGCTGGACCTTTTCAGGGGACTCGCATTCACGAGGGGTTTCAGGATGCTTTGTTTCCAGTAGTTATGGATCTCACTGAAGAAATCATCAAACATGGCGGCGGCAATCAACCGCTTTGGATAACTGGACACAGCTTAGGGGGAGCTTTAGCAACGATTTTAACCGCTATGTATCTTGAACGAGATCGAAAAGTGGAATGCTTATATACTTTTGGTAGTCCGAGAGTTGGTAACGAGTCTTTTCGGACTAATTTTAATCAACGCTTTTATGACCATACCTATCGGGTCGTTAATGGCAATGATCTTGTGCCTCATGTACCACCCGAACCCTTGTTTAGTCATGTAGGACAACCAATCATCTTTGATGCTAACGGTAAACGGCAAGACCACGCGCTTAGTCTTTGGGAGCGAATTCAAGTGAAAGTTAAAGGAACGCTGCTTCAAGATTTCGGCGATGGTCAATTATCAGGAGTTGAGCGTCATTTACTTGATGATGACGATGGTTATCTGCCACGACTACTCAAAGACTTGTGAATTAATAATAGAATCGTTCACTTTTCACCTGCAAATTAATTCTATGTCTCAACGTCCTATTTATTTAGACTGTCACGCCACAACCCCAATGGATGAGAGGGTACTAGAAGCAATGTTACCCTATTTCACCCAGCATTTCGGTAACCCTTCTAGTATTAATCATCTGTATGGATGGGAAGCAGAAGCAGCGGTTAAAAAAGCAAGACAAACAATTGCCGATGCCATTAATTGTAGCCCCGAAGAAATTATTTTTACTAGTGGCGCAACAGAAGCCAATAACTTAGCTCTTAAAGGAATTGCTGAAGCCTATTTTAATCAAGGACAACATATTATTACTGTCCAAACCGAACATCGCGCTGTCTTAGATCCCTGTCATTATTTAGAAAGTTTGGGGTTTGAAATAACTTATCTTCCTGTTAAAAATGATGGCTTAATTAATCTAGAATTATTAGAAAAAAACATTCGTCCTGAAACTATTTTGGTATCAGTGATGGCAGCTAATAACGAAATTGGTGTTATCCAATCTTTAAAAGAAATTGGAGAAATTTGTCAAAAACATGAGGTTTTATTTCATAGTGATGCGGCCCAAGCAATTGGCAAAATTCCTTTAGATGTCAAGGCAATGAATCTTCATTTATTATCATTGACTGCTCATAAAGTTTATGGGCCAAAAGGAATTGGTGCGTTGTATATTCGTCGTCGTGATCCAAGAGTTCGTATTGCTCAACAATTACATGGAGGAGGACAAGAAAAAGAAATAAGATCCGGAACATTATATACGCCCCAAATTGTCGGATTTGGCAAAGCCATTGAGTTAGGATTAAATGAAATAGAACCAGAAACAAAACGGCAAAGTGAATTGAGAGATAACCTATGGAAACAGTTAGCCAACCTAGAAGGAATTCATCTCAATGGTCACCCAACACAACGCTTACCAGGGAATCTGAATATTAGTATAGAAGGGGTAGATGGTGCGGCATTATTATTAGGATTACAGTCAGTTGTCGCGGTTTCTTCTGGGTCTGCCTGCACCTCAACGACCACGAAATCCTCCCACGTTCTCAAAGCATTAGGTCACTCTGATCAACTTGCTTATGCCTCCTTGAGATTTGGGTTAGGACGATTAACGACCGCTGAAGAAATAGATACTGTTGCTAAAACGGCGATCGCTACTATCAAATCTTTACGTCAGGCAGTGGTCAAAATATAAAGATCAAAAATCTCCGACACTACCCATATTCTCTACCTTATTTGACACTTCCGTAGATATTTCCTTGCCACAAATGTACTTTTCAGGTTATATTCGGGTTAAAATAATCTAAAGTTGTGCCGCTGCTTTGATGGTGGCCGCCAAAAAGGTTAGCATCTCTCCAAAATAGTTGAGATTTTCCGGACACAACTTCTATGATTAATCGTCTTGATTAATCAACACGATCAAAAAAACAGATAAAACGTAAAGGTCTTTATCTTAGTATGATACTCATACTTATCCACCTAAAAAGCGTCTTATATAAGTACCAGCGAAGCGCGAGTTTATTCCCCAGGATTTTCCAAAACATTGAATAAACATCCTCGTTTTGAGATGGGTAGAGATACACCCGACCAACGAGTCACTTCTGTAGACGGGATAAGTCAGCCTAATCGAACTGCTGACTATAGGTTAAGGATAATAATGAGTCACGATTATCGCCGTTTTGTGTTGACTTGATGTCAAATGTTTCATTCTAAACAGTTTTTTGTCAAATTCAATCAACCGACACTGCATTTTTAATGTGTCATCGTCTCTTACAAAAGTTTGAGGGAATTGCATGCCAAAGCAAATTATTATCGCAGAGCAACACCACATTGCTGCTGTGTTTTGGGAAGATCAAATACAGGAATTAGTTGTTGCCACCGGAAACCAACAAGTCAGTGATATTTTTTTAGGCGTTGTCGAAAACGTCATTCCAGGAATTGATGCCGCCTTTGTCAACATTGGAGATGCTGAACGGAACGGCTTTATTCACGTCACCGATTTAGGCCCCCTGCGTCTGAAACGGAGTGCTGGAGCGATTACAGAGTTGTTAACGCCCCAACAAAAAGTGCTGGTTCAAGTTATGAAAGAACCCACTGGAAACAAAGGGCCAAGATTAACGGGCAATATCACCCTCCCAGGACGCTACTTAGTCCTAATGCCCTATGGAAAAGGGGTTAACTTATCTCGAAGAATTCGCAATGACGATGAGCGCAGTCGTCTACGGGCTTTAGCTATCCTGATTAAACCAGCAGGAATGGGCTTATTAGTGCGGACTGAAGCCGAAGGAAAAGCTGAAGAAGCGATCATGGAGGACTTAGAATTCCTACAACGGCAGTGGGAGTCTATTCAAGTTCAGGCAACTTCAACTCGCGCGCCATCTCTTTTAAACCGTGATGATGACTTTATTCAACGGGTGCTGCGGGATATGTATAGCGCAGACGTTAACCGCATTGTGGTTGATACCTCCTCTGCTGTCAAACGAGTTAAACACCATTTAATGAGTTGGAGTGGCGGACGGCCCCCAGAAGGCGTTCTAATTGACCATCATCGCGAGGCAATGTCTGTTTTAGACTATTTCCGAGTCAATGCGGCCGTTCGAGAAGCTCTGAAACCTAGGGTAGATTTGCCTTCTGGCGGTTATGTGATTATTGAACCCACAGAAGCATTGACTGTTATTGACGTGAACTCTGGTTCGTTTACTCGTTCAGCCACCTCACGGGAAACTGTGTTATGGACAAATAGTGAGGCGGCTACAGAAATTGCCCGTCAGCTACGTCTGAGGAATATTGGCGGGGTAATCATTGTTGACTTCATAGACATGGACTCACGACGAGATCAACTTAAGCTGCTCGAACACTTTAATAAGGCCTTAAAAGCCGATAAAGCTCGGCCCCAAATTGCCCAATTATCAGAATTAGGGTTAGTAGAATTAACCCGTAAGCGTCAAGGTAAGAATATTTATGAATTATTTGGTCAACCTTGTCCTAGTTGCGGCGGTTTAGGACATTTAGCTCATCTTCCAGGGGAAACACAATTAGTTCCCTTAGAATCATCTGCGATCGCAACACCTGTCCCGGCCCCTGTAGTTAAACCTGTCGAGAAGTCCATCGAGTATCCTGAACTTGTAACGGAGTCTTCTTTTGATGAAGATCTCAACGAAATGTCTGGACAGCTAGAACTTTTACATCATCCCAGTTATCAAGAACCAGGGGGTGGTGCCAATACACGCCGCCGTCGTCGTCGTCAACCTGCCAATATTGTTTTAAAAGAAGAAGTAACACCAACCACTAAAGGGAGTAATGGTGTTGCACTTAAGGAGTCGGATCAGAATAATAACGAGACAGAAGGAGATTCTCGGCGAGAGCGAGGCCAACGTCATATAAGGCGAGAAGAAGTTCCCGTTGAAAAAGTTTCTGTGGAAATGAACCCTGTTGAGCAGAATATTTACGCGTTAATGGGAATTTCTCCGTTAGTTCGTCTTGATCGAGAATTTAAAGATCCTAAATCTGTGCTGGTTTCTGTTAAGTTACCCGAAGATTCACAGAAAATAGAGTCTCAAGAAACAGCTAACCCAGTCCCTGAAACAAAAGAAACAAAAACAACCGAAACAACTGAAACTCAAATGGTAATTGAGTTGCCTCAAATTACCATTCCCGACCTGGTAGAATCAGAAGACTCAGAGCAGGAAGAGGACATTAAATTGCAGGACGCAGAAACATCTAAACCAGTAATTCGCCGTCGTCGCCGTCGTTCTTCTGCCAAAGATACGGATGAATAAAAGTTAATACCAAAAAATGTCTGGAAAATAGGAATAAGTGAAATCTTGTTCCTATTTTTTGATAATGCTAACAACAGCTTATAATAGAAAAAGTGTAAAAGTAATTGATAACAAGCTCTCATGAAAATGATCAATTTTATGGATTGGGGATTAGGTATATTTTTAGCAAT
>JBCDDV010000132.1:0-6729 GCA_039180145.1 Cyanobacteria bacterium P01_G01_bin.49
ATTCCAACGTTTATGATTGGGCTAACTTATTTAACCTTTATTGCTCCTCGATTATTACCTGAAAATAAAGGGGGTGTGAGTAATGATATCAATTCAGAATATGGAATAAAAGATTACGTCAGTGAGATTATTATTACCCCTCGTTCTAGCTTAATTGGACAAACTTTACGTCAAAGTGGAATTCAACGAAAATTCGATATTGATGTTTTAGAAATTATTCATAATGACATTCATTTTCCTCAACCTTTAGCTGATAAAGTTTTATCATTGGGGGATATTTTATTAGTGAGATGCAGCAAAGAAGATTTACTACAAATTCGAGATGAAAGAGGGGTAGATATCCTAGCAGATATTCAGTTTGATAAAAAATCAGTTGAAGCTGAACTCAATTTTGGTGAGGATAAAGTAGCAGAAATTTTAATTCTTTCTAATTCTCGTCTCATCGGTTCTACTCTCAAAGATTTACGATTTCGACAACGTTATAATGCGACAGTAATTGCCATTCGTCGAGGAGAAGAATTTCTCCGGGAAAGATTAGGAAAAGTCCGATTACGATTTGGTGATTTGCTCTTAGTCCAAGGGCCAAAAGAAAGCTTTATTGGCTTACAAACAACCAGAGAATTATTGGTACTTGAAGAACGAGATATTGAAACTTTGCGACAGGATAAAGCTTACCTAGCTATTGCCATTATTTTTGGGGTTGTTATCATAGCTGCTTTGAATATATTGCCCATTTTAGTGAGTAGTTTAGTCGGTGTGATGCTGATGATATTTACCGGATGCCTAAAACCTGGTGAAATTTATGGGGCAGTTCGGTGGGATATTATTTTTCTATTGGCCGGTTTAATTCCTTTGGGAATTGCAATGGATAAGTCAGGGGCAAATCAATTAATTGCACAACAAATTGTCAATCTTGGGGAATATTTTCCAAGTTACTGGGTATTAGTTTTATTCTATTTAGCAACTGTTTTACTCACTGAAATTCTTTCTAATAATGCGTCGGTTCTTTTGATGTTACCAGTCGCAGTTGAAGTCGCTGAAAACTTGAGTTTAAAGCCTATCGCATTCATGTTAGCAGTTATGTTTGCTGCTTCTAACAGTTATATGACCCCCATTGGCTATCAAACCAATACAATGGTTTACGGGCCAGGAGGATACAAATTCTTGGATTTTACTCGCGTTGGACTTCCCCTAACATTAACGTTAACCTTGATTGTTCCCTTGCTAATTACCACGATCTATGGATTATCGTCGAGTCAGTAACGATTTCTCTGATAATAGTAATTAGTGTAATTATAACGACCACTAGGATTGTAGTATTGGTTATAGCCGCCATCGTATCGAGAAGGATAGGAACGACCACGATAATTACAATTGCTGCAATATCCCCGATTATCTCGTTGAATAATGATTCTTTCCCTAGAATAGTAGTTTCCCGTTCTCCCACGAGAGAAATTGCTACGGTTTCTGCTATATCCCCCGCCAACGCGAGTATTAGGGACAACAATAGTACGGTGAACCCCTGCATTGGGACTGATTCTGACACGAGCAGGGTAAGCGAGGGATTGACCGGGAAAGCAACTCACTAAAAGGGTCATTCCTACCATTAAACTGAAAGACTTGTTGATCATTATTTCCACCTCAATACCTTTAACAAGGCTTTTCCCTTTCTTCTACAGATGTCTCTACTTATATCTTAGCCTAGATCAAATATCTGCTAGTGGAATGAACAATCAATATAAACAAACAAAAAATGAAAAGCCTTTGGGCGTCTTGCCATGTTTCGACTCCAAAGGCTTGTTCATATCACTCTTACTCCTCACACACAAGAATAAATTATCAAACTAAATGCTCAGCGCAAAAGAAAATTGTGACACTTTCTTAATTGGCATAAGCTTCAAACCTAAACTTAATATTGTCAAAATAGTCTCTCCTAAGAAATGTTGCTAGATTGTTTGTGGTAGTGCGAGTACGTGCGATCGCCTATCAATGCTCACAATTAACGGGAATAGACGAACCTTAAACCCGATAAACCCTTATTTTTGTCAATGCAAAATCTCAAACTTATTGATGAATCCTTAGAAATTGCCAATGAACCTCGCTAATTTTCCTTGGTTAACCACCATTATTCTCTTTCCTATTGCTGCCGCCTTGTTCATACCCATAATTCCTGACAAGGACGGTAAAACCGTTAGATGGTACGCGCTGACAGTAGGCTTAATTGACTTTGCTATCATTGTCTACGCTTTCTACACAGGATACGATCTGAGTAACCCCAACCTTCAGTTATTTGAAAGTTATGCTTGGGTTCCTCAACTAGACTTAAATTGGTCAGTGGGGGCAGATGGGTTATCAATGCCCCTGATTCTATTAACAGGTTTTATTACCACTTTAGCAACCATGGCCGCTTGGCCAGTTACTTTTAAGCCCAAACTGTTCTATTTCTTGATGCTGGCAATGTATGGCGGACAAATTGCTGTCTTTGCCGTACAGGATATGTTGCTCTTCTTTCTAGTGTGGGAATTAGAGTTAGTGCCTGTGTATTTAATTCTCTCAATTTGGGGCGGAAAACGTCGTCTTTATGCAGCCACTAAATTTATTCTCTACACCGCAGGGGGATCACTCTTTATTCTAGTAGCTGCCCTAACGATGGCGTTCTTTGGGGATACAGTCACCTTCGACATGAGTGCGATCGCTGCCAAAGATTTTCCCCTGAAGTTGGAATTATTCCTTTACGCGGGATTTCTGATTGCTTATGGGGTTAAACTACCGATTTTTCCTTTGCATACCTGGTTACCAGATGCCCACGGAGAAGCAACGGCACCAGCCCATATGTTACTGGCGGGTATTCTCTTAAAAATGGGAGGTTATGCCCTCTTACGGATGAATGCAGGAATGTTACCTGATGCCCATGCTTATTTTGCCCCCGTGTTGGTTATTTTGGGGGTAGTGAATATTGTTTATGCAGCGTTAACCTCTTTTGCTCAACGAAACCTCAAACGCAAGATTGCCTATTCGTCTATTTCTCATATGGGGTTTGTCTTGATCGGTATGGCTTCGTTTACCTCCATTGGGGTGAGTGGCGCGATGCTACAGATGATTTCTCATGGTTTAATTGGGGCTAGTCTTTTCTTCATGGTGGGTTGCACCTATGATCGTACCCACACCCTGATGTTGGACGAAATGGGAGGTATTGGGAAACGCATGAAGAAGGTGTTTGCCATGTGGACAACTTGCTCTATGGCTTCTTTGGCGTTACCTGGTATGAGTGGTTTTGTGGCAGAATTAATGGTATTTGTGGGCTTTGCTACCAGTGATGCCTATAATTCTACTTTCAAAGTCATTGTTATTGTCTTAGCGGCGGTAGGTGTGATTTTAACTCCTATTTACTTACTATCAATGTTACGAGAAATGCTTTATGGCCCAGAAAATAAGGAGTTAGTTGCTCATACCAAACTCATTGATGCTGAACCCAGGGAAGTGTTTATTATTGGCTGTTTGTTAATTCCCATTATTGGTATTGGTTTATATCCTAAACTGATAACACAAATTTACGATGCCACTACTAATCAACTAACCACGGTTTTGAGGAATTCTGTGCCAAGTTTAGTTGAAGAGGTAGAAGTTGCTTCAACTTACGACACGACACTCAAAGCACCAGTGATTAAATAGTTATGGGGTGGGCATTGCCCACCTTACTCATTAAGTGCCTAGACATAATTAATTGCACACTTTCATAATAATTAAAAATGGCTGTATCCTTTCCCTATTGCCTCTCTTGAAAAGTTGCTCTACTTGGGGAGACCCCAAGACCGCACTTTTCGCTGTTCCCCGTTCCCTGCCCCCCTTAGTAAGGGGGGTGAAGGGGGGATAAACTGTTTAATTCATTTTGTGTACTTACTTATTTCTCCCATCAGTAACCATCGCTAATTGAATTAATTGATCAACTAATTGTTCAAAGCTGATACCCGTTGCTTCCCAGAGTTTAGGATACATACTAAATGTAGTGAACCCAGGTAGGGTATTAATTTCATTAATATAGATATTTTGGGTTTCTTCTACATAAAAAAAGTCAACCCGTGCTAACCCTCCACAATTAAGGGTTGTAAAGGCTTTAATAGCCATGTCTTGAATCTGGCTAACAATCTGATCAGGTAAGTTGGCCGGAATATGAACTTGAGAAAATCCTTCAGTATATTTCGCTTCGTAGTCGTAGAAATCCTTATTGTAAGTAACTTCGCCAATAACGGAGGCTTTGGGGTTGTCATTGCCTAAAACAGCACATTCAAGCTCTCTTGCTGTCACCCCTGCTTCAATAATAATGCGTTTATCATAACTAGCAGCACTATCTAACGCCTTTTCTAATTCAGATCGCGATCGCACTTTAGCAATGCCGACAGATGACCCTAAATTGGCTGGTTTGACAAAACAAGGATACCCTAACCTGGACTCAATCTCATCACAGAGTTTCGGAAAAATACAGGGGTTTGACCAAACTTGCGATCGCTCAACCGCTAAATAGTTAACTTGGGGGAGTCCCACTTGAGAAAAGATCATTTTCATGGCAATTTTATCCATTCCAGCAGCCGATCCTAATACCCCACTGCCAACAAAAGGGGTTTGCATCAAGGTAAGTAACCCTTGAATAGTGCCATCCTCTCCATTAGGGCCATGTAAAATAGGAAACCAAACATCAATCTCACCGACTTGAGGCGGAAATTGCCATAATTGTTGTTTCGTGGCAGTTTCGCAAGGTAAGGGGGTTTTGGTGTCTAATACTTGTTGTGCAATGTCTCCTGCTGTCCAAATGCCGTTTTTTTGAATATAAACAGGAAGGACGTGATACTGAGCAAGATTATCTCCTGTTTGTAAGGCTTGGGCGATCGCCTTAGCAGAGTTAATGGAGACTTCATGTTCTCCTGAGCGTCCCCCAAACAATAGTCCTACCTGTCTTTTTGCCATCTTGCCTACTCCCATGCGATCGCGCTAAATTGTCGTTATCGTTGACCGTCATTATCTCTTTTGCGTTCCCAAAACTTAACATAGTGTTTGGCGACTGGCAATTGATGAAGACATAGAAAAATTTCACGGTGCCTTGTCACTTTTAGATTTAATCTTGTGGAAACAGCTTATATTAAGAGACTAATCATGCTATCTCCTATTGTTGCTCCCTTTGGTTCTTGGCAGTCTCCGATTACATCTGATTTAATTGTGGCCGAAAGTATTGGTTTAGGGGAGATTATTTTTGATAATAATGATATTTATTGGTTAGAAAAAAGACCGAAAGAACAGGGTCGTAATGTACTAATTAAACGCACCGCTAATGGAGAAATCATTGAGATAACCCCTCAACCTTTCAATGTTCGTACCCGTGTTCATGAGTATGGTGGCGGTTCTTTTTTGGTGGTTAATGGTGTGATTTATTTTGTTAATTTTCAAGACCAAAGAATCTATCATCAATTCCCTAATGAAGATCCCAAACCTTTAACCATAAAAAACCAGCTTCGTTATGCTGATTTCATTTTAGATTCTGATCATCATCGTTTAATTAGTGTTAGTGAAGATCATAATTCTGAAGAAGAACCCCAAAATTGTTTAATTTCGATCAATATTAACACAGGAGAAATTCATCCCTTAGTTTCCGGCGACGATTTTTATTCTTCACCCCGTTTAAATCCTGATGGTACTAAACTTGCTTGGATTAGTTGGAATCATCCGAATATGCCTTGGGATGAAACAAAATTATGGTTGGCAACAGTTCAAGAAGATGGTTCGTTAACAGATATTAAATGTATTGCTGGTGGGAACAATGAATCAGTAAGTGAGCCAAAATGGTCTCCTGATGGTCAATTATATTTCTCTAGTGATCAGAGTAATTGGTGGAATCTTTATTGTTATACATCAAGGGGAAATACTACACCACTTTTCCCTTTAACGGCTGAATTTTCCTATCCTCATTGGGTATTTGGACTATCAACTTATTCATTTATTTCTAATAATAAAATAATCTGTACTTTTACTCAAGATGGACAATGGTATTTAGCAAGTTTAGATATCCCCAATAAGCAACTTAGTTTATTAGATACGCCTTATACAAATATAGCTTCTATTCATGTCAATCACCATCAAGTTGTTTTAATCGTCGGATCGGCAACAGAACCCAATTCAGCTATCCATTTAAACCTTGAATTAGGTAAAATTACTGTCCTTAAACAATCTAGTAAGATTGAGATTGATAAAGGCTATGTTTCTAGCCCAGAATTAGTTACTTTTCCTACCAGTAGCAAATTAACTGCCTACGGTTGGTATTATCCCCCCACTAATAAAAATTATACTGAACCCGACGGAGAATTGCCCCCTTTATTTGTCAAAAGTCATGGGGGACCAACTGCTGCTGCTTCCCCTAGTTTTAGCTTAAAAATTCAATATTGGACGAGTCGAGGATTTGCCTACTTTGATGTTAATTATGGAGGCAGTACAGGGTTTGGCAGAGAATACCGTCAACGGTTAAATGAACAGTGGGGAATTGTTGATGTTGATGACTGTATTAATGGGGCTAAATATTTAGTTAATCAAGGAAAAGCAGACGGCGATCGCTTAATTATTTCTGGTGGTAGTGCGGGTGGTTATACGACATTAGCTGCCTTGACGTTTCGGCATACCTTTAAAGCAGGCGCAAGTTATTATGGAGTAAGTGATTTGGAAACCTTAGCTAAAGATACTCATAAA
>JBCDDV010000133.1:0-6708 GCA_039180145.1 Cyanobacteria bacterium P01_G01_bin.49
AAAATTTCTGGTAACAATTGTTTCTGTTCGTAAAATTGGTCAGCAGTTCCTTGATCAATCAAAATAGGGGAATTTAAGGGGTTTTTCTTAACTAATTCCCTCGCATCATAATCTTGATAAAGTGATGAATCATTTCCCAAATAAGTCTTAAAAGCGTTCTGTCCCCAAGGACATTGCATCGGTGCAGCAATGGGAGCAAATGCCGAAACTGAACAATATTTATCAGGATTTTTTAAAGCACAAATTAATGCACCATGTCCCCCCATAGAATGACCGAAAATTCCTTGTTTATCTACCTTGATTGGAAAAAGATCTGCCACAAGTTTTGGCAATTCTTCTACGACATAATCATACATTTGATAATGCTTATTCCAAGGTTCTGCCACAGCATTAACATAAAACCCTGCACCACTCCCAATGTCCCAACTATCATCTTCTCCAGGAATTCCAGTTTGTCTAGGACTGGTATCAGGAGCAACTAAAATCAGTCCATATTCTGCTGCATAACGTTGTGCGCCAGCTTTTACCGTAAAATTCTCCTCTGTACAAGTTAATCCCGATAAATAATATAAAACAGGGACTTTTTCCGTCGCTGCTTGAGGTGGTAAATAAACTGAAAAATTCATCGGACTATTACAGCATTGAGAGTAATGAGTATAGTAAGCAACTGTGCCATTAAAACAGCGATATTCTGATTTTAGTTTAGCGATATCTCTTGAGTGGTTGTGCAAAATAAATTTCCTAGTTGGGAAAGGGGACATCTGGGTTAAATATCTAAATCCGTCAAATTTAACCTTGGCCCGTAGGTTTCAATAAATTCTCGTCTTGGTGCAACGCGATCGCCCATTAACACTGTAAAGATCCGATCTGCTTCTGCTGCATCCTCAATTTCTACCTGTTTCATGCTACGAGTTTCCGGGTTCATGGTGGTTTCCCATAGTTGAGTCGGCATCATTTCCCCCAACCCCTTAAAGCGTTGAATGGAGAAATTGGCATTGGCAGGTAAAGAATTAAGATGGTCTTGTAATTGCCGTTCGTTGTAACAATAGACATGGTTGCGTCCTCGTTCTACTTTATATAGAGGAGGACAGGCAATATAGACATAGCCCTGATCCACTAATGCTCGTTGATAACGATAGAAAAAGGTCAATAAAAGAGTTCTAATATGTGCGCCGTCAACATCAGCATCGGTCATAATTACGATACGATGATAACGTAATTGAGCCGAATCAAAATCTTCTCCTCTGATACCTAATCCTAGAGCAGTAATTAAGGATTGAATTTCGTTATTTTTGTAGATTTTGGCATCATCAGTTTTCTCAATATTAATAATTTTTCCTCTCAGGGGCAAGATAGCTTGAAACCGTCGATCTCTTCCCTGTTTCGCACTTCCTCCCGCAGAATCTCCTTCTACTAAAAAGATCTCAGATTCTTCAGGATCTCTGGTGCTACAGTCTGCCAATTTTCCCGGCAAGGGAGAAGATTCTAAAACCGATTTCCGGCGAACTAATTCTCTGGCCCGTCTTGCTGCTTCTGCTGCTTTAAATGCTTGAATCGCTTTTTCAAGAATATTATCAGCAACCTGGGGATTAAATTCTAGGTATTCCCCTAAAACTTCTCCCACCAAAGAATCAACAATTCCTCGAACTTCTGTATTCCCTAATTTAGTCTTGGTTTGCCCTTCAAATTCTGGGTCAGGAACCTTAACTGAGATAACACCTGTTAACCCTTCTCGAACATTTTCTCCCCCTAAATTGGGTTCATTATCTTTGATTTTATTCCGCTTACGGGCAACACTATTCATTGTCCGCGTTAGGACAGTTTTTAATCCTTCTAAGTGGGTTCCTCCATCAATTGTCCGAATGTTATTGGCAAACCCTAATAAGTTATCACTGTAAGCATCTATGCACCAGAGGAAAGCGACTTCAACTTGTACGCCGTTCTTTTCCCCAGAAACGTAAATAATATCTGGATGTAAGGGATCTTTATCCCGACACATATAAGCAACATATTCTTTGATTCCCCCTTCATAGCAGTAACTTTCAACATGGGGAACTTCTTTGCGGTTGTCCGTAAAAGTGATTTTTACCCCGGCATTTAAGTAAGCCAATTCCCGTAATCTGCCCGCCAAGGTATTATAGTCAAACTCAATACCTACAGTGAAAATTTGAGTATCAGGCAGGAAAGAAATTGAGGTGCCTGTTGAGCCTCCAGGATTAGGTGTTTCCTCTAATGCAGTGACAGGAACTCCCCGTTCGTAGCGTTGAACATGGGACTTTTCTTCTCGCAAAACGGTAACAACCACCCATTCTGATAAAGCATTGACGACAGAAATACCAACCCCATGTAACCCACCAGAAACCTTATAACCACCGCCACCAAATTTTCCCCCTGCATGAAGTACCGTCATGACAGTTTCTAAAGCAGACTTTCCCGTGGTAGGATGAGCATCAGTGGGAATACCTCGCCCATCATCAGTCACAGTGACAGAGCCGTCAGCATTGATGTCAACTTCAATGTGGGTGCAATAACCAGCTAATGCTTCATCAATGGAATTATCCACAACCTCGTAGACGAGATGGTGAAGCCCCCTCGGCCCAGTGGTTCCAATATACATACCTGGACGCTTGCGGACAGGTTCTAGTCCTTCGAGAACTTGAATTTGCTCTGCACCGTAATTACTTTTTGTCGTCATGGAACTTTCCTAAATAATGGCTGAAGAGGCGGCTCGTAGCTCCTCAATAGCAAAATCTTCAAAAATTTTAACACAAAAGGGTTAGAGGCGACTTTAAATACAACTGAGAATATTTTTTTATGATGGTGAAGGAGGGCAAACTTACGGCTTTTCTGAACATTCAACCCTGAAGATAAGAATATTAAAAAGATATTAAGTATGATTAAAGCCTATGCCGCTCATGGCTCTAAACAAGAACTTCAACCTTTTGAATACGATCCAGGCGAACTCAAACCGGATCAAGTCGAAATTGATGTCACTACTGTGGCATCTGTCATAGCGATCTCAGTGTGATCGACAATGAATGGGGAATTACTCAATACCCTGTTGTTCCCGGCCATGAAGTAGTGGGAACCATTGCTCAAAAGGGAGAGAGGGTCAAACATCTCAATATTGGTCAAGTGGTAGGACTGGGGTGGCACTCAGGCTACTGTAACAACTGTATTTGCTATTGAAAAATTCAGTTTTGATGACATTAATGAGGCGATTTCAAGATTAAGAAATGGCAAAGCTCATTATCGCATTGTCCTTGCTCATTGATAATCTTGGGAAATTAAATAAAACTGGAAATTTTTAGGTTTTTTGTATTTGTCGGAATCAATTATTTCTCCCTCCATTGATTCACGCTTTGGAATGAAGTCCCGGAGTATTTTCCGCTTATATGCTTTAATTATCTGAGGAGTCGACCGCAAAATTATCGTTGTTTTTTCTAGCTAGTTTGGAGACATTCAAAAATGAAAAAGAAAACAAAAATCAAAAATTTTCAGCTTTTTATTACGACCTTTGTATACATATTTTCTCTGTTTAGTACTTTTATTACTCAAAATCAAATTTTTTTAACCATTATTTCTTACATTAATGAATATGAATTTGACGGAAATATTATCTAACGTGAATTCGAGATAAGCTCAAAGGCTATTGCAATCGTTGTCTGGAATACTCATTCTCTCGTTAAATATCATCCAACTCCGAACTCCGACCCTCTAACCCCGAACTCAGGTTATCTAGCTATCCACAGATTTACATCACCACTGTCAAATTTAGAGAGAAAATCCAATCTAATCTCATAACTCTAATTCTGAGGAACGATGGCAATACAGTCAATTTCTACCAAAACATCTTTGGGTAAGCGGGAAACTTCAACGCAAGCACGGGCCGGAGCAATATCTTCTGAGAAGTATTGGGCATAAATTTGATTCATTGCCCCAAAATTTGCCAAATCGCTCAAAAAAACCGTTGTTTTAACGACACTTGACCAATCTACGTTAGCCGCTTCTAAAATAATTCCTAGATTTGTCATAACTTGTTGGGTTTGTTGAGTGATATCTCCTGAACCAACAATTTGCCCTGTTTTAGCATCTAAGGGAATTTGCCCGGCGACGAATAATAATTTACCTTGGGCAGCGATCGCTTGACTGTAGGGCCCAACAGGAGCAGGTGCGTTTTCTGTGTAAATGACTTGATGACTCATAAGATTCTTAATTATTGCTGAAAACTAAGTATTGTGTGGCTGATTTGCCCAAACACGATGTAAATAGTGAGAGAGGGTAACTGCATCAACCCCTAATTCAGTTCGTTCCTGGGCAGCTAATATTCCTGCTTGACTATGCCACCAAGCAGCAGTCGCAGCGATCGCACCGATAGATTGTTTATCTGTCGAAGTTTGGGCCAAGAGTCCTCCCATGAGTCCCGTTAAAACATCTCCACTGCCTCCCCTTGCTAAAGCTGGGGTACTTTCGGGAATTACCCAAGCAGTGCCGTCAGGATCAGCGATGATAGTTTTTGCGCCTTTCAAAACAATGGTAGCACCACTTTCTTGAGCCGCAATTTTAGCAACCCTAAAGCGGTCTTGTTTAGCATAACTGAGATGGGGAAAGAGACGGTTAAATTCTCCTAAATGGGGAGTCAGAATAGTTGGTGCAGATCGTTGAGATAAACAAGAGACTGTTCCCAATTTCGCTAAAATGTTCAGTCCATCAGCGTCTAATACCAAGGGACAGTTACTTTCTAATACCCTTTCAATAACGGCGGTGGTTTCTTGGGTTAACCCAGGGCCACAAGCAATGATATTATACAAATTAAAGTCTGTTGCTAGTGGGGGTAGCTCTGCGATCGCCCCCATTTCCATTTCTGGACAGTCGATAATTAGTGCATCGGGCAACTGAGCAACTAATAGGGGCTTTAGAGAACTCGGAACAGCAATAGACAACATTCCTACACCGCTAGATCGGGCCCCCAAACCAGACAAAATACTTCCTCCGGCATAGCGATAGGAACCACAAATCATCAAAAGATGCCCTTGCTTATATTTATGAGTAAGAAGAGGACGGGGTAAAGGAAGGTAGGTTTGTGCGAGAGACCGGGTTAAGATTTGTAAGGTTGCTGGTTCAGAGATAACAGACCAAACATCTCGTATGGGAATTCCAAAATCAATTCGTTCTGCTCGGCCGATGTAAGCTAGAGCTTGATCTTGAAAAAAGACAGGCTTCCATAACCCTAAACATAAACTATAGGTCGCTTTAACAGCCGTTCCTAAGACTTCCCCTGTATCCGTGTGTAACCCCGAAGGAATATCAATACTGACCACAGGCATCGGCCATTCATTGAGGAGATCGACAGCGTCAGCAATATTACCAGTAAGCGATCGCGTTAGTCCAAAGCCAAACAATCCATCAATAATTAACTGACAGTTGCTTAAAGGTTCGATCTCACTATAATAAGGAATCCCTAAACTATATCCATAATTGGCGTGTTGTTGGGTTAATTCTTTTAACTTTGCAAGGGGACGATAGAGACAAACATCATACCCATGTAACTGTAATTCTCTAGCAATAACAAGAGCATCACCGCCATTATGTCCGGGGCCGACTAAGATTCCTACCCGTAAAGTATCATCAAGGGGATAAAGCTCTATAATGCGGCGAAACATTAAAAGGGCGGCTTTTTCCATTAGGGCTGAAACAGGCATTCCCGCAGCAAAAATTCGTCCTTCTATTTTTGCCATTTGTTCGGCAGTTACTATCAGGGAATCAAGTTGGTTTTTCTGCTGCATTTTATGTTTTTTTGTCAACAATTCTAATGTTAATGGATAGGAATTTTGAGTATTGGTACCAAAACAATGAGCATAGAAAAAAAGAGAGTTGCACTGATTACGGGATCAACTTCTGGAATAGGTTTGGCGATCGCCAAACAACTAGCGGTTGATGGTTTTACCATTGCTTTTCATTCAAAATCTTCAGGAGAAACGGGTAGAGCCTTAGCACAGTCCCATACTGGTTCATCTTATACTCAGGCAGACCTTGCCGAGCAAAATCAAGTTGGTCATTTAGTGGCTGATGTATTGTCTCATCATGGTCGCTTAGACGTATTGGTAAATAATGCAGGTATTAGTGCTGTCATTCCCCATACTGCCCTAAAAGAAGCTTCTCCAGAGATTTGGCGAAACATCTATGAAGTTAACGTAATTGCCCCTTGGACGCTCATTGCCGAGGCAGAAACTGCTTTACGCGAGTCATCGTGTCAGGAGTATACTAGCTGCATTATTAATATTACCTCTCATGCAGGTATTCGTCCCAAAGGAGCTTCAATTCCCTATGCCGTCAGTAAAGCGTCTCTTAATCACATAACAAAACTTCTGGCAGTAAGTCTTGCCCCATCAATTCGTGTCAATGCCATTGCGCCTGGACTGGTAGACACCCCAATGAGCAAGAATTGGACAGAAGCGAGAAAACTTTGGCAAGAGCGATCGCCAATGAGGCGCGAAGCGGAACCAGAAGAAATCGCCCAGTTAGCATCTATGCTTGTTGCTAATCATTATCTCACAGGTGAAATTGTGATCGCTGATGGTGGGCTTAACCTACTATGACCCCTCTCTTATAACTATGGGGTGATAAAATCAGAAAAAATAAGCACCAAGTAGGGAATGGTTACACCGCAAAGAGAAGCATAACCAACAGAGGGTTTTATCGATAATT
>JBCDDV010000134.1:0-6674 GCA_039180145.1 Cyanobacteria bacterium P01_G01_bin.49
CCACTGAGTTAAGCGGAATAGAGTTAAGCTGTGCAAATTTGACTCAGAGCAATTTTCGGGGGGCCAATTTGACAGATGCAGATTTAAGTGAAGCAGTGTTGAACTATGCTAGATTTAGCGGGGCTGACTTAAGTGGGGCATATTTAGGAAATGCTAACTTACAGCAAGGAGACTTTTATCGAGCAAGTCTAGCATTAGCTAACCTGATTGGGGCTAATTTAACAGGAGCAAACTTACAAGATGTTAATTTAAGTCAAACGAATTTGAGCGGTGCAGTAGTTAAAGAAGCGAAATTTGCCAATAATGAGGGAATGACCGAAGAATTAAAGGAAAGTTTGCGAGAAAGAGGGGCTATTCTTGTGGGTGATTCTTGAGTTGATAAATAACAGCACGAGAGCAAATCATGTTATCTTAAGAGGTAATCTGGACACGTAGCTCAGTGGATAGAGCACCAGGTTCCGGTCCTGGGTGTCGGGGGTTCAAATCCCTCCGTGTTCGTTGTGTCAAATTCTTATAGGTTATATCTTTAGATCATTAGAGGGATAAAGTTTTGTTAGTTATCGATAATAGGGGACAATTAAGATTTCCCTCATCAGACAAAGAAATAATTTTACCAAATCCGCTCTCATTACCCACCAGATGGACGAGGATAGTAGATGCCTAAAATATGATGCCTATTTTTGCCTGTCTTGTAGATACTCAATAGTTTTACAAACTTGCCAGTGCAACGTCGTTAAGGGTGTATGTGACTCAGAATATTTTGCCATAGTATCTGCGGAATTATCCCTGCATAACCCGACTCTTGACCATCGTTGCACTCTATCACCAGCCATTGCCCTCCAACGGTTTTGGCTATATCAATAACCAGAAACGGCACATTCACCTTTAGAGAAGCTTCTCCAGCAAGCTTAAGTCCTTTTTCTATGTCTATATCAGCCGTTTCATAGCGAGCAATTTGATGCCAGTATTGCCCACAACCTACGCACTTACCGTACCACCAAAATGTGCGGTACTCTAATGAAGGCACTATTTTTCCTGGAACACTGCCCGCAACAGGTTCGAGTTCAACGAATTCTCGAATAACAATTTTCTGCCAATTTAAAATTGAGTCTTCGTGATACTGGTGACGAACTCGCCCATAGTGGTCTTCATTTTTGATTATAGACAAGTCAGGATTATGCTTACTCGTCTGTCGTGATCCTTTCAAAAATATTGGCCAGCCAAACTCTTTTTCAATTTCGTCAACTGGTGGAAATTCATTAACACAGATACTTCTTGGTGTGATATCACGAATTAAAGGATACCATTGCTCCAACTCACTCGCTCTGCGATGTTCTTGTGGAGAATTGATTAATTTTAAGCCAATTGATTGCTTCTTTTCATATTTGATCGCATAATCTTTGATGGCACCAATTCTCAATACACAAATTTCATCTGGCGGCAAGTATACCGGATGAGTACAATTGAAGAACAGTTCAAAATCGAAATCATAGACAGCAACGTGACTTTTCTCATTAATAATCGTTAGCTTTTGTTCAATACAAACTATATTCATGTATTTTCACGGCTAGGAACTCATAAGTACGAACATCCAACTTACACTTGTACCGTACCTGCAACATAAGATGTTACGTAAAGTAAAAAGATCCAGCAATGCTCGTTTTGAGAGAAGTCTGTGCGATTCAAGTGATCGCATTAATAGCATAAGAGTAATTTAGGTTTTTGTGTATTTACAAATGTAGGAATTTTGTCAAATAAACCCTAAGTTCATCCCTCTTTTATGGCTATAGGGTGATAAAATCAGAAAAAATAAGCACCAAGTAAGGAATGGTTACACCGCAAAGAGAAGCATCACCAACAGTAGGATTAAAAGATAGTCAAGGATTAAGTCATTTTCCGAAAGAAGCTCATTGGAATGTAGAAAAAGTAAGAGAAATTAGACTATGGCTGACTAAATTATTTATCGGAGAAAGAGAAATAACTCTCATTAATCTTTTCCTGTCTCATTCAACCTTGGTTTGACCTATTTCCCATTCAACATCTTCAACTTGGCTTTTCTAAGTTAATCAGCATTATGAATCGTTTTTGTGGTTCTCCTCTTCCTCAAAGCCATTCTCTAGAGAATTTAACTCCTGTTGCTTGCTAATTTCATAATCTTGCCCCATAGTCGTAAAAGAGGGATTATTACTTCAATTTAAACACTAAAGCGGCCATAGGAGGAACTGTAATTTCTAAGGCATAAGGCCAAGGATCAGAATTCCATTGTTGCGTTTCAATTAAGGTATGGTTTGTCACACCACTTCCTCCATAAATTTCAGAATCAGTGTTAACTAATTCTGCATATTTTCCTGCCTCTTGTACGCCTAACCAATAGTTATGATAGACATGGGGTTTAAAGTTACAAACAGTGACAATTTTTTCATTCAAATTGGGGTCTTTTCGCACATAAGAAATTAAACCTCGCGAAGCATCATGGCAGTCGATCCATTCAAACCCATTATTAGTAAAATCATCTTGATACAAAGCAGGTTCTTGATGATAAATACGATTAAGATCCCGCACTAATTGTTTTAGTTTTTGATGAGGTTGATGGTTAAGCAGATCCCAATCTAAGTCTAAGTTAAAATTCCATTCGCAAGTTTGGCCAAACTCCATCCCCATAAATAAGGTTTTCTTCCCTGGATGAGTAAACATATAGGTAAACAGTAAGCGAAGATTCGCCATTTTTTGCCAGTCATCTCCAGATACTTTTTGAAATAAATGACCCTTGCCGTGTACCACCTCATCGTGGGAAAGCGTCAACATAAAATTCTCATGAAACGCATACCACAAACTAAACGTAATTGTCCCATGATAATTAGACCTATCTTGAGGGTTTACCTGAAAATAACGTAAAGTATCATTCATCCATCCCATATTCCATTTAAAGTTAAACCCTAATCCTCCTTCAGAGGTAGGACGAGAAACTTTTGCCCAGGCAGTTGATTCTTCAGCAATAGATAAAATTCCAGGATAATAATTAAAAATCGTGTCATTTAATTGACGTAAAAAAGCCACCGCTTCCACGTTATCATGACCCCCGTGTTGATTAGGAATCCATTGCCCTGGTTCTCGGTCATAATCTAAATAGAGCATGGAGGCAACTGCATCGACCCGAATGCCATCGATATGGTATTTATCGAACCAAAATAAAGCATTAGCAATGAGGAAATTTCGCACCTCATTACGTCCATAATCAAATACTAAGGTTCCCCACCCCTTATGTTCACCTTTGCGGGAGTCTGGATATTCATACAAAGCTGTACCGTCAAATTGGGCTAACCCGTGAGCATCTTTGGGGAAATGACCAGGAACCCAGTCCACGATGACTCCAATTCCCTGTTGATGACAACGATCAACAAAATACATAAAATCCTGGGGAGTTCCGTAGCGTGACGTGGGAGCGTAGTATCCCACCACTTGATAGCCCCAAGACCCATCAAAAGGATGTTCTGCCACCGGAAGTAATTCAAGATGAGTGTAGCCCATTTCTTTGACATAGGGGATTAATTTATCAGCTAATTCCCGATAATTGAGATAGCGGGCCCCTGGTTTTTCGGAAACGGGTACAGTTGATCCTGCTTCTGGAGTATTGTCTAAACTGGTGTGTAACCATGACCCTAAATGGACTTCATAAATAGAAATAGGGAGATCTTCGGGTTTGCTTTGAGAACGCTTCTCTAACCAGTCCTGATCGTTCCAGGTATAGGTTGAAAGTTCGGTGACAATGGACGCGGTTGCCGGACGTAACTCTTGTTGATATCCATAAGGGTCAGTTTTGAAGAAAGAATGATTATGTTGGTTTTTGAGAGCGTATTTATAGGTTTCTCCCACTTCTAGACCTGGAATAAACAGTTCCCAGATACCCCCTTGAGTTCTTTGCATCAAATGAGTGTCAGTATTCCACTGATTAAAGTTTCCGACAACAGCCACTTGATGAGCATTCGGGGCCCAAACAGCAAAGTTAACGCCAGAAACCCCTTCAAATTTAACGAAATGGGCCCCTAACTTTTCGTATATCTTGTAATGGTTGCCTTCTCCAAATAGGTAGTAGTCTACGTCTCCTAGTAAGCTGTTTTGAGTTGTTGTGGTTTCTTTCATCAGAATTTTTAGTAATTAGGTTAATGGTTTCTTCTATATGATTATTTTTTACACATCAAATTGATTTGACCAACTTGAGCAAAAGGGTTTTTGAACTTGATGTTTATTGGCATGAAAACTACTATCAGTTACAAAATAGAATATAAGATGCAATTCTGAATTTATAATAACCCCCACCACTATGACAATTCACCCCCTAAGCTGGACAGAACTAGAAACCCTCACGAATTTTGACAAAGACCCTATTAATGGCTCTACCAATTCTCAAGCGTGTTTACGCCTTTTTGGTTTAAGCGAATCTGATGTCAGGGTGACTCTATATCGTGATAATCATGCTTGGTGTCCCTATTGTCAAAAAGTTTGGCTATGGTTAGAGGAAAAACAAATCCCTTACCGCATCAAAAAAGTTACCATGTTTTGTTATGGACAGAAAGAGCGTTGGTATAAGCGAATTGTGCCATCAGGTATGCTTCCTGCTGTTGAAATAGACGGGAAGATTATTACTGAAAGTGATGACATTTTGATCGCCTTAGAACGAGTTTTTGGCCCATTAAATCAAGGGATGCAAGATCCGGAGGTGATCCCCTTACGGCAATTAGAGAGACTTCTTTTTCGAGCTTGGTGTACTTGGCTTTGTTATCCTACCCGTTCGGTAGCCCAAGAAAAACGTAATCGTGAGCAATTCGTCAAAGTTATCAGGATGATAGAAGATGCTTTGAGTCGTACCAATGGCCCTTACTTTTTAGAGGAATTTGGCACTGTTGATGTTATTTTTACTCCTTATGTCGAACGTATGAATGCCAGTCTTTACTATTACAAGGGTTACTCTTTACGAGAAGAAAATCCTCGTTTAGCAGCTTGGTTTGAGGGGATGGAAAACCGACTAACCTATCGAGGAACTCAAAGCGATTTTCACACCCACGCTCATGATTTACCGCCTCAAATGGGAGGGTGTTATGAAAACGGTGAACCTCAGATGCTCATCAACAAAGCACGGGTGGACAATGGCCCTTGGTTGGGACTGCCTGATGTGACTTATCGAGAACCAGAAAACTCCCGCGCTGAAGCACTTCAACGGGTAATTAAACACCGTATTAATATTATTCGTGTTAATCCAGCTGATGACAAATTATTTGATGAAGCGTTGCGATGTGCTTTGACACAGATGATCAAGGGTGAAACTTGTTTGCCACCAAAGGGATCTGATGTTGCCCTACGGTATTTGCGAGATAGGATCAATGTACCGAGAGATATGTCGATTTATGCGGCTAAGCGGTTGAGAGAAGCACTTGAGAAAACGGCCGCTATGGTAGGCGATCGCCAGGGGCCACCGATTCCTTTAAATCATCGGCGAGATCAAAATCCGGCTAACTTTACCGTTTAAGCAAACTTAGTATCAAGCTAATATAACTTATGAACCGAAGAATTTTAGTCAGACTACTCAAAGAAACATTTCAGGAATGGCAAAAAGATGATGCTTCTAGTCTAGCTGCCTCTCTTGCTTACTATACCAGCGTTTCCTTAGCACCTCTGCTCATTATTTTTATTGCGATCGCTGGTGCTGTGTTTGGAGAAGAAGCAGCAAAGGGGGAAATTGTCAATCAAATTCGAGGTTTGGTGGGAATTAATGGGGCAGAATTTATAGAAACGGCTATTCAAAATGCAGATCAGCCAGAAATCAGTAATTTTGCCTCTTTTATTAGTATTATTATTTTACTATTTGGGGCTTCCGGTGTCTTTGCTGAACTGCAAAAATCATTGAATAAAATTTGGCAAGTAGCGGCTAAGCCTGATCGAGGGTGGAAAGAGTTTATTAGGAAACGACTTCTCTCATTTTCAGCCGTTCTAGGGGCAGGATTTTTATTACTTGTTTCCCTAATCATTAGTGCTATTTTATCGGGTCTAAATCATTATTTGAATGATTTAATCCCTGGTATTGATTTTCTCTGGCAACTACTCAATTTTTTCCTATCTTTTGCCATTGTTACTGTCTTATTTGCCTTGATGTATCGCTATTTACCAGATGTTGAAATAAGCTGGCGCGATGTGACAATGGGAGCAATCATCACAGCCTTGCTTTTTACTGTTGGCAAGTTTGTGCTAGGTTTATACTTAAGTCGAGGAAGTTTTGGTTCAGTTTACGGGGCTGCTGGCTCTTTAATTATTATTCTCGTCTGGGTTTACTATTCGACTCAAATTCTCTTCTTTGGGGCTGAATTTACACAAGTTTATGCAAGGCGATATGGCTCTAAAATTGTTCCTAACAAACACGCAATATCTATTAATCAAGAATAAACTATTTATCATTTTATTGAGGATGAAAATAGTTATAAATTTCTGTCGCTAATGCTTGTCCAACCCCGGAAACTTCCTGTAATTTTTCGATAGAAGCTTCTCGAATATAATCAATAGAATGGAAATGAGCCAGCAATTGTTTTTGTCGTTGAAACCCTAATCCTGGAATTTCATCTAAACGCGATCGCCGACTTTTTTGTAATCGTTGTTGTCGATGAAAACTAACGGCAAAACGGTGA
>JBCDDV010000135.1:0-6666 GCA_039180145.1 Cyanobacteria bacterium P01_G01_bin.49
AAATAAGACCCGGTTTAGCAATTAACCCCAAAGGAACATTGGTTTTCGAGAAAAGGGGATGCCAAGAGACATCTGCCACATTAATTAACTTATGCCATAAAACATCAACTGGTGCCGTACTCATGGCGCGATATCGCTTATAAAGGGAAAAACTACATAAAAGCTTACCTTTAGCAAAAACTAACTTTAACGAAAAATTTAGGATCACAATCTGCCTCCCGCAAAAATGCTCCGGCAAATCTACTATTGTAGAAGATTATTTAGAATGGACGGCTTCTTTAATATTAAGATACATTTTCAAGGTCTAGCACAATGGCTCAAGCAAGTCGTAGATTAATTAAAGAATAACTCTATGACAGTTTATTCATTTAGCAAGATTTGAATTGAGATTATGACCCCTTTAACCAGAGACGTGACTACTCCACAAACAGCTTTTTTACCGCCTACTGATGCAAAAACACGGGTTAGTCAATTTATGCAAACCCTACAAGATGAGATCTGTCAGGGGTTAGAAACCGCCGATGGTGGCAGTAAATTTCAAGAAGATAGTTGGCAACGAGAAGAAGGTGGTGGGGGACGTTCTCGTGTTCTGAGAGACGGCAATTTATTAGAACAAGGCGGGGTCAATTTTTCTGAAGTATGGGGAAAAGAATTGCCCCCCTCGATTTTAAAGCAACGTCCTGAAGCAGAGGGACACGGTTTCTATGCAACGGGAACTTCGATGGTTCTACATCCCCGTAACCCCTATATTCCAACGGTTCATCTCAATTATCGCTATTTTGAAGCGGGGCCAGTTTGGTGGTTTGGGGGAGGCATAGATTTAACCCCTTATTACCCTTTTGCTGAAGATGCCACCCATTTTCATCAAACCCTGAAGCAAGCTTGCGACCAACATCATCCTGAATATTATCCAGTGTTTAAGTCTTGGTGCGATGAATACTTTTATCTCAAACATCGTCAGGAAATGCGGGGTGTTGGGGGAATTTTCTTTGACTATCAAGATGGCAAAGACCATCTATATCGTGGCCCCCATGGTGATAAAGCGGCTGCAATTTATAGTAACCAATTACCAGAATTAAATCCCCGTAGTTGGGAAGATTTATTTGCCTTTGTCAATGACTGTGGACGGTCATTTTTACCGGCTTATCTTCCCATTGTTGAGAAACGTCGCAACACTGAATATGGTGACAGGGAACGTCAATTCCAATTATATCGACGGGGACGTTATGTTGAGTTTAATTTAGTGTACGATCGCGGCACAATTTTTGGCTTACAAACCAATGGAAGAACTGAATCTATTTTAATGTCTTTACCGCCATTAGTTCGTTGGGAATACTGTTATCAACCTGAAGAAAATACCCCAGAAGCAGCATTATACGAAGTGTTCTTAAAACCTCAGGATTGGGTAAATTGGCAAGGCTAAGAAGAACCTCAGTTCGGGTTAAGGAATTGATTAAGTTGATTGTTGATTGTTTATTAGAATCCTCGATCAACTAAGTACCTAGTCATAATTAATTGCACACTTTACTAAGAATTTAAAATGGCTGTATTTCTTACCTGTTGCCCGTTCCCCGTTCCCCGTTCCCTCTCTCAACTGTGCAATTTATTTTGTGTACTCACTTATTAACTCAATTCCTGTTCCCTGTCCCCTGTTGCCCAAACAATACACTAAGATTTTTTATCCCGAACTCAGGCTAAGAAAAAGTTTGTTAGGTTTAGGAAAATGTCCTATAGCACTACGTGCTAGGGAATAGGGAATAGGCAACAGGCAACAGTAAGCCATGTAAGGGCTTGCTGGATTTATAAATGTCCTAACCTATTTGCGTAGTGCTATAGCTTCCATTATTTTCTCTTCTATCCACTCATATAAAATACTAACAATCCTGACAACTTGATACAGATTTCTACAACCAAAACCAAGCTACCAGGATTGTTATGTCAATTGAAATAGACGGTTAATTCTCGTTAACTTATTCAGCCGTTGCTAATTCGGTACTACCATTACTACGACGACGAGTTAAGGTGTTAAACAACATAATACCAATGGCTTTCACTAAGTTGCCTTCTAATTCCATAAACATTTTCATGTTCATGCCAAAAGCAGAATTAGCTTCATCAACAATCTTCTCAGCCATTGCTTGGTCGATAGGAAGTTCATTTAATGCTTGACGGTACTTATTTTTGAAAGCCTTTTCATCAGAAATGGTTTCAAATTCGTAAAAAGCTGTGCCGCCATTTTCCCCAAGATTCATGGCCCGTTGCGCAATTTTTTTGAGAATTTGTCCTCCTGATAAATCACCTAAATAACGGGTGTAGGAGTGTGCTGCTAATAATTCGGGTTGAGTCTTAGCCACTTCTCTAATGCGCGCGACATAAGCTTGTGCTGCCGCTGAAGGAGCAACTTCATTGCGCCAGTTTGCCCCATAATAAAAGTACAAATCTTGTTCTAGGGACTGTTTGCGATGCAATTGAGGAAAGTAAATTTTGGAGACGATGTCATGGTGGCGTAGTTTTTCCATTTCCTCTTCCATGGCTGTATAGACAAAGTAGAGGTTAGCCACTAATGTTCGATAGGAATTTTTTTCAACAACTCCCTTTAAAAAACATTTGACAAAACCGACATTTTCTGCCATTGTATGGGACTTTTTCGTCCCTTCTCGTAACATGGTTGCTAAATTAACGCTCATGCTATATTTTCCTGTTTCTTGAAGTGAACAATGGTTCAGTGACTTATTACAAAAGCTTAAAAAACCGCCTAATTTGGTAGAGTAAACTGATTCGAGGCAACTTTTCATTAAGAATTCTTACAAAGACCATCAAAGGTTCATGATTAACAGAGAATTGAAAGGACTTACAAAGTTTGTATAATCGGCTTCGTAGTGTTTTTCGAGTAGATCAATTTGGTAACAAGACTGAGATTGTAAGTAAATTTTTGTGAAGAAAAAGTTAGGTAAAGACAATATTATATTTTTTCCAAAATAGTGAAAGCCAAAAACTATTACTTGACTGATTTCTAACAAAGAAAAAAGCATCTCATTATTCAATTTTCTAATCTTAATGACACTACTGATCACAACCTTGATGTCTCACACTAACTTTTTAGCCATCTAAGTCTCCTTCCATGACAACAGAAATAGCCGCTTTCGCGTTATCCTGAAACTCTTTGACATCAACCCGTCCTAATAACCAAACAGCCACTAACATTCCCATTGCTTGAATGACAAAGACTAACCCATAAGACAGAATAGGAACTGAAAAGATAACTTTACCAAAATTCAACACGGCCCCACCTAATACCGTAGCTAGTCCTCTAGCCATTGCTTGGGCCAAACCCCAGGCCCCAATAAAGGTTCCGGCGGTTTCGGCGACGGTGAGATCTAACATTAAATTGGTAGCCCCTGCAGTGAGCATCCCTGATGCTAACCCAAAAAATAATAATCCTGACTTGAGTAAACTGGGACTTTCCACTACCCCAGCCAAAATAATTAAGCTAAAACAAGCAGCAGCAAGAATACAACCTAGTTTCGTGGTGCGTTGCTTTCCTAAACGGGGTAACACTAAAAACCCGGTTGAACCAATGCCAAATAACGTCCCTGTGCCAAAGAAGGCGTTTAACTGAGTTGTTTCGGAAATACACATCCCAAAGACTTCACCCCCATAAGGTTCCATCACCGCGTCTTGCATAAATAGACTGAGAGTAAGCACCAAAATGAAGGTAAAAAAGAGTCCGGTTTGACGACTCGCGGTTAAAACCCCTAACGCACTTTTTAGGGTAATTTGATCTTCCCGTTGCACACTCTGAGAACGCACCCCAAAACGTGAGTAACGGGACTCTACTCCCCAAGTTGCCAAAAAACACATCCCTAGAACGATCGCAGGCATAATGATAAAAACAGGGTTAACAGTCCCTTGAAGAGTTGCAATATTAGCGACTTTCGCGGTTGCTGTGGGATCGTAAGCAAGAATATTTTCTCCGCAAATATCAGGGGTGTTGAGTAATTGTGAGCTAACGATCGCCCCAATCACAATACCCACCATCAACATTGACCAGACAATTCCGACCAACTTTGATCGGTTATCATCATCAGACACATCGACTAACAGTGCAGCAAAGGGGGTAGAACTAACACTAAGGGCTAATCCATACCCGGCAAAAACTAGCCCTAAAAAGGCTGCCCAACCATAGGACATGATACTCCATCCTGTTGTCTGTATGCTGGTTCCTAATTGCCAAACCACTTGCAGGGCAATAAAAGAGAGAGCAGTGAATAATAGCGCACCTATCCACACATAGCCTGTGCGATGATAGCCTTTGATGGGTTTACTATCCGATAGCTGTCCAAACCAAACCCTTGCTGGACTAACAAATTGATACATGGCGATCGCCGTTGCTGCGATCCAGGGGAGTACGGTTAATTCATCAATCATGATCCGATTTAGTACCCCTAAAGTTAATAGGGACATAATTCCTAGTCCCATTTGGAAGAGTCCTAAACGAAACATGGTTAATAATTTTAGTTTTGGTAGCGGTTTATGGGGGTTAGTTTGAGGATTTTTCATTTATAAATATTTGTAAGAACACTCAGTAATATCACTTATTTAGTTTGTGATCCTAACTTATACTAAATAGCGTCACTAATCTAGAGATTAGGAGCATAGGGAATGGCTAAAGTTGCTTTACTCGTAGGGGTGAGCGAGTATGAACCAGGATTAAACCCTCTACCAGCAGCAATCAAGGATGTAGAGGCATTACAACAAGTGTTACAAAATCCTGACACGGGGGGATTTGTCCCTAGTGATATTGTTGTGTTAGAAAATCCTCCTCGACAAAGAGTAGAAGAAGCCATTGAACAATTATTTTCTAATCGTAAAAAAGATGATTTAGTTTTGTTCTTTTTTTCCGGTCATGGCATTAAAGATGACACAGGAAGGCTCTATTTAGCAGCACGTAATACCCGTAAAACGGAACGAGGAGATTTAGTTCGTTCTTCTGCTGTTCCAGCTAACTTTATCCATGAAACCATGAGTCGCAGTCGCTCAAAACGTCAAGTAGTCATTCTGGATAGTTGTTTTAGTGGGGCGTTTGCAGAAGGGTTATTGGCAAAAGATGATGGAACTGTTAATATTCGCGAGGAATTAGGAGGTGAAGGCAGAGCAATTTTAACCTCATCGAGTTCGACGCAATATTCTTTTGAGCAACAAGATTCTGAACTTTCTTTATATACCAAATATTTAATTGAAGGGATAACAACAGGACAAGCTGATCAAGATGAAGATGAAGTTGTTTCAATCGATGAATTACATCAATATGCCAGAGAAAAGGTTAGAGAAATCCAGCCAGCGATACAGCCAGAAATTTATGCAATTAGAGAAGGATTTAAGATTAAATTAACTAAAGTTCCTCCTGTTGAACCAACAATTAAATATCGCAAAACTGTGGCAAAGTATGGCAAACGGGGAGACTTGACCATTGTTAGTCGGCATATTCTTGATGCTTTACGGCTGAATTTACAATTATCTTTAGAAGAAGCAGAAGCCATTGAAACTGAAGTTTTAGAACCTTATCGTCAAGCCTTTCAACAGAAGCTACAACAGTATGAACAAGCTGTCAAAGAATTATTGCAAAAACATCAAACTATTAATGAAAGCAACCGTCAAGAATTACAGAATTTTCAGCAATTTTTAGAACTGAGGAATGAAGATACTGTTCCCATTGAAGCAAAGGTAACAGCAAAACTGAAAGCTTATCAAGAAAATTTACAAAGCTATGAGCGAATATTTAGGGAAACGTTACAGCAAACTTATCCTTTAACAGAAGAAAAACGTCAAGAGTTACAACAAGTTCTACAGGAGATGGAATTAACAGAAGCAGATGTTAATACTATCAAGATTCGCGTCACAGAAAAAATAGAAGTTTATCATCGTCATTTAGCAGAATACAAGGAATTATTTTTAAAGGCTGTTGGTCAAGAATATCCCCTCAGTGACGCTAAACGAAATGAGCTTAAATCGCAACGAAATAATTTAGGATTAACAGAGATTGATGTCGCTTCTATTGAAGCAGAAATTACCAATGAAGCCGAAAGCTATCAACAAAAGTTACAACAGTATGACCAAGCATTTTTAGAGGCAACCAAGGGGAAATATTATCCTACCCAAGCAACTTGTCAACAGTTACAACAAACTTGGCAAACCTTGGGGTTAAATCAAATTGATGTGACAACGATTGAAAATAGAATTACCGATCAAATTAATCAGTATCAGTCGAATTTGAGGCAATATGAGGAAACGTTTAATGAAGCAATTAAGGAACAGTATCCTCTCAGTGAAGCTAACAAACAACAATTAAGAGAAAGACAACACAGTTTAGAACTGACAGAAGAAGATGTTGCTGAGATTGAAGCGCGACTAACAACTGAAATAGAAGAGTATTTGAAGAAGTTAGAGCAATACGAACAAGTATTAGTTAGTTTACTTGAGTATGAAGATCCCATTAGAGAGGAAAGTCGTCAAGAATTGCGGGATTTACAGAAGGTTTTGGGATTAACTAATAAAGAAGTTAATGGAATTGAAGAAAAAGTTATTTCACAACGAAATGCTATTTTTCCTTCGGATGAGGATGTAGAAAATCTAGAATCCGAAATAGAAATAATTCAGTCAATAAAC
>JBCDDV010000136.1:0-6632 GCA_039180145.1 Cyanobacteria bacterium P01_G01_bin.49
CCTAACAAGAGGAGGGACTGTCCTGTCTCTACCAAGTCCCGAATCATACTGATAGTGCCAAAAACCGCTCGTCCCATGCGACAGGTTAAGCCAATAATCTGCCCCGTTCGGTTACGAATGGCACTAATGCGGTGTAAGGTTCTCTCAATGCCGGCCCGATTATCACCGCTAAAGGTTCCCACCCGTTCGATACTATACTGTAAGTCCTCGGCAGAGATTGGGGTTTCTCCTAGATAGACTGCTTGATCAGGAAAACGGGCTTCTGGTAGCCGGCCCAAGTCCATGACCACTTCTATTAATTGATCGTATTGGGGCTGTTCTTTGATGTGATTACAAATGTCTGACGGTAGAATATCTAGCAGTTTATCGAGATTATCCGTAATCTGCATCCGTTGGGATAAAGCTTGTTGGGGTATTAGTGGCACAGTTGCTGATAGGGGTATTGATGATTGATTTAAAAAGTGATTTGTTCTGGGGTTTAACATAATTTGAATGGCTTCGTCAATGCTTAGGCGTTCTATGAGGGAGAGTTTTCACCGCTGTCCTAATCAGACGTTCTCAGAGAAGCAATGTCTTTGACCGGTTCTCCATTGCCTTGTTTTACCATTGAAACAAGAGAATGGGCAGTTGCGACGGCTTGCCATAGTAATTGAGGGTAATTTTCGATCAGATTGCTTGTTTTCAAGGACATGGCTTGTCTTTCTAAGGTTTCTAGAAAGGGGGATAATAAGGAACGAGCATAACTGCCATAAGCAATTCCAGCCACAGTATTTGGCTTTTTTATCCCGTCATTTAAAAGACCTAACTCTTTCAATTTCTGGGTAGTATGGTGGTTAGTTCCTCCTGCAAGTTGTACCCATCCTGGTAAACTAGCCACTAAAACTTTTTGGGCAAGTTTAATGGTTGCATGGGTTGTTCCTTTGCCAATATCCCCACTCATGGGACGACCATCGGTTTGCCAAATTAGGGGGCAGGGTAAAGGGGAAATAAGATCGTACAGGGTACGTAAATAATCAATTAATTCGTGACCGTCAGGACAGCTAATAGCAATGAGTTTCAGGTGATCAATCCAGGGTGATAATTGTTGCCACAGTTGCTTGAATTCGGCTTCTCTGCCTACTTGGGTATGTATTTCGATAGCATCTATTCCCATCGTCGGAATTAACGGGGCGATCGCATTTGGGGTAATGATATGCGATCGTGTCTCAATCAGATTCCGAGGACAGACGGGTAAACAGCGACCACATCCATAGCAGCGATGATCAATAATCCCTGAAGTCGTAATTGCCTGGACTGGGCATGAAGCTTCGCAAGGGCGTGGACAGTCAGGAGGACAAAGATTAGCACTAAAGTGAGCTTTGCGGAAGTGGGGATCTTCGCCATCGTTAAGACTCACCATCAACCAAGGTTGGTTTATTGGGGGAAAGCCTCTTTCTCTTGCCATTTCTGCCCATATTTGGGCTGCTTTTAAGCCATCTTGAGCCGTATTAATTACGGCGGGGTCGGCAGCGACATCAATACAGTTGGCACCGGCCAATGTGTAAATGAGGGCAAGGCTACGGATGGCTGGCAAGTCTTGAAAACTTGCACCACAAATTAGTTTGAACCATTGTCCTGTCTTTAGGGACTGTAAGGGAGATAATAAATCGCTCACCTCTCTATGCTAATCGTTTCTGTATCAGTTGTGGGGGATTTTTCGGGGTTTGACATCTCCTTGGTAACTTCTCGAATTATTTATCTATATATCATACTACAAAAAGACTTCATAAAGATCCTAGGTCAATTAATATAAACATTTCCCCGGCGGCCTAGAAATGGTAATCTATAGGGTGGCAAAAATAACATTACATATTCTTCTCTCAGCCAAATTTATACGCTAATCTCCAAACAAACAAATAAGCATGGTAGCTACAACAGACAAAACAAGCGTTGGTAAAATCACCCAAGTGATCGGCCCCGTTGTCGATGCTGAGTTTCCTAGTGGTCAATTACCCCGTATCTACAACGCCCTGAAAATCAACGGGACAAACTCATCAGGGGAAACTGTTTCCGTCACCTGTGAAGTACAACAATTACTTGGTGACAACCAAGTTCGCGCCGTTGCCATGAGTGGTACTGACGGCTTGGTAAGAGGGATGGAGATTACTGATACAGGCGCACCAATTAGTGTCCCTGTGGGCAAAGCGACTCTGGGTCGCATTTTTAATGTCCTAGGAGAACCCGTAGACGAAAAAGGAGCAGTAGAAACCTCAGAAACTTTTCCGATTCACCGTCCTGCCCCTAAGTTAACTGACTTAGAAACCAAACCCAGGGTTTTTGAAACAGGCATTAAGGTTGTCGATCTCCTCACTCCTTATCGTCAAGGGGGAAAAATTGGTCTGTTTGGTGGGGCTGGTGTTGGTAAAACCGTTATTATGATGGAGTTGATCAACAACATCGCCATTCAACATGGGGGAGTCTCTGTGTTTGGTGGGGTAGGGGAACGCACCCGTGAAGGAAATGACCTCTACAACGAAATGATCGAATCGAAAGTAATTAACGCTGACAACCTTTCAGAGTCAAAAATAGCCCTGGTTTATGGACAGATGAATGAACCTCCTGGTGCAAGAATGCGGGTGGGTTTGTCGGCATTAACTATGGCTGAATATTTCCGAGACGTTAACAAGCAAGATGTACTTTTGTTTGTTGATAATATTTTCCGCTTTGTTCAAGCAGGATCTGAAGTATCAGCACTTCTAGGACGGATGCCTTCTGCTGTGGGATATCAGCCCACCTTGGGGACAGATATGGGAGACTTACAAGAACGCATCACTTCTACCAAAGAAGGATCGATTACCTCTATCCAAGCAGTTTACGTGCCTGCGGATGACTTAACTGACCCCGCGCCAGCAACCACCTTTGCTCACTTGGATGGAACCACTGTGTTATCTCGTGCCTTAGCCTCTAAGGGGATTTATCCTGCTGTTGATCCTTTAGACTCTACTAGTACGATGCTGCAACCTAGTATTGTCGGAGAAGAACACTACGACACTGCCCGCGCCGTTCAATCTACCTTACAACGGTATAAGGAATTGCAGGATATCATCGCCATTCTTGGGTTAGATGAACTGTCTGAAGAAGATCGTCGAACGGTAGATCGGGCCCGTAAAATTGAACGTTTCTTGTCCCAACCTTTCTTTGTCGCAGAAGTTTTCACTGGTTCTCCTGGTAAATACGTCTCCCTAGCAGATACCATCAAAGGCTTCCAAATGATTCTTGATGGGGAATTAGATGATCTGCCTGAACAGGCGTTTTACCTGGTTGGAGATATCAACGAAGCTAAAGCTAAAGCTGAAAAACTGAAGCAAGCCTAGTAGTTGCTTGTGTCTTCATCAATCAACCCTTTAGTGTTTAGAGAACCTAAACCCCTGTTGGCTGATGATCTATCTTAGGGCGAACAATTGTTCGCCCTACAAATAACTGATAATTGATAATCAATAACTAATATGGTGTTAACAGTTCGTGTCATTACTCCCGATAAGACAGTTTGGGACGGAGATGTTCAAGAGGCAATTTTACCCAGTACCTCTGGTCAATTAGGTATTTTATCGGGTCATGCTCCCCTTTTAACGGCCCTCGATATTGGAGTAATGAGGGTTCGTCCTGACAAAGACTGGAAAAGTCTGGCGATCATGGGTGGTTTTGCTGAAGTTGAACAAGACGAAATTAAAGTATTGGTCAATGGTGCTGAAGCTGGAGATGGGATCAATAAAGAAGAGGCTAAGGCTGAATTTTCCGAGGCTCAAACTCGTTTAGAAGAGGCCAATAAGGGGACAGATCGTCTGGAGCAAATGCAAGCGTCGAAAGCATTTAAACGCGCTAGAGCGCGTCTTCAAGCATCAGGCAGTTTGATTTAAACCTGTATTCATAAGTTTTTTGATCCTCGTGGCAGAGATTATTTCTCTGTCCTTTTTTATTTTTGTCATCTGAACACAGATAATTATGGCTGCTAATATTAAGTGAAACATAATAACAGCCAAACTTAGGATATGATAAGGAGTACAACAGTTTAAGATTTTCTAGAATTTTCCCGTGCTAATGATGGATACTTTTTTAAGCCAGTCTTTACTGTCTTTGAAATTTTGGTCTTTTCTTTAGCAAGATGGGATAAACATACATCCGGCATGATATAACATTTTCAAACCTTATATCGCTGTTGTAAATCAGTCCAAATTAAAAGTTTATAGCTCCCAAAAAAGGGAATTACACATTGTTAGGAGGAATCTACACCATCATGAAAACTTTCATTCGTTTGACCGCTATTCTCATTGTGATGATTAGCTGTTTTGGGTTTATTGGCCAAGCAGTTGCATCAAACACCCTTAATCCCGTTGATGCTAAGCTAACCACAGAATATGGTCAATCCATCGACCTAAATAATAGCAATATTCGCGCTTTCCGTGAGCTACGGGGCTTTTATCCCAACTTAGCCAGCAAGATTATTAAGAATTCTCCTTACGATGCAGTAGAAGAAGTTTTAGAAATTCCTAGCTTGAGTGAGCGTCAACAACAACGCTTACAAGCCAATATGGATAAGTTTGTGGTGACTCCCCCTGCTAGTGAACTTATTGAAGGTGGCGATCGCTTAAATCCTGGTATTTACTAAGCTTTCGGAAATATTGCTTGATTTAATTAATTTTGCGAATTGTTCAAAACTCCTGTGGAAAAGCAGGAGTTTTGAACGTTTTGTCATTTTAAGAAAAATTAACCGACACTGCTGAGAATATCTTGTGCATGGGTATCGGTTTTTACTTTTTCATCAACATAACTAATTTGGCCCTTGGGGTCGATGATATAGGTGACGCGCTTGGAATAGCCGCCTCCTTCAACATCATAGGCTTTGGTGATAGTTCCGTCTTTATCAACTAATAGTTGGAAAGGTAAATCATACTTTTCTTTAAACGCTTTATGAGATGCTTGATCATCCATACTCACCCCGAAGACAACCATATCCTTATCTTGGTATTTCTGATGGTTATCACGGAAGCTTTGGGCTTCTTTGGTACAACCAGGCGTGTCATCTTTGGGATAGAAATATAAAACAACGAGTTTACCTTTGTAGTCTGATAAAGAGACAGTATTGCCTTGATCATCAACAGTAGTAAATTCAGGGGCAGCGGTTCCAACAGCTAAAGCCATAACAACTCAATTCCTTCATCTAAGGTGTTCAGTCCTGATCATAAAACTTTACACGACAAGAGAAAACCTCTCATAATGAAGATATTATATCTCCCAAGTCTCTAACCACGATGAGAAGCTCAACTCACCCCCTAAACTTTGCCTATACTAGTAACACCCTAAGACGTGCAGAAAGAGCTTTATGCTGCGCGCCTTTTCAATTGGCTTTATTTCTAGCAGTGAAGACCCAAAGCGTTCCCTTGCCCAATATTGCTGGAGAAACAGGGGTTCAACAAGGCTATACCTTCAATCCTTTATCAGAACAACGCGTAGAAAAAGATTTAATGTGGTTAATTCAGGTAGGATTATTACGACGAGAAGTAGACGGACAAGGCATTACTGATAGTTTCCGTTTGACTCCGTTGGGACGGCAATTAGTGGCAAAATGGAAGAAGAATGGAGGCATTTTTCCTCAACCTTCTTGGTGGGAAGGACTGATTAATCAGTTTATCCGTTGGTTTAGTTTTCTTTTTTAACCCTGATAAAAGCCTAACGAAGAGGTCAATAATCTTTGATAAAAGCCATAATGGTGGTGGGAACCACTTCTCACGCTGGAAAATCCTTAATTACTGCTGCTATTTGTCGTGTTTTAGCCCGTCGTGGTTGCCATGTTACGCCTTTTAAAGGTCAAAATATGGCACTTAATGCCTATGTTACTCCCAGTGGTGACGAAATTGGTTATGCTCAAGCCGTACAAGCTTGGGCTGCTGGTATCACCCCTAGGGTAGAAATGAACCCTATTTTATTAAAGCCCCAAGGAAATATGACTTCGCAAGTCATTTTAGAGGGAAAAGCAATCGGAACGACGACGGCTAGCGAATATTACGAAAAATATTTCGATCAGGGTTGGCAAGCTATCACAAAATCCCTAGAATATTTAGCCACTGAATATGATTTTGTAGTTTGTGAAGGCGCAGGAAGTCCGGCAGAGATTAATCTCAAACATCGAGATTTAACGAACATGAGAATTGCTAAATATCTTCATGCTCCAACTATATTAGTGGTAGATATTGATCGAGGGGGTGCCTTTGCCCATGTGGTGGGAACGTTACAATTATTAGAAGAAGACGAACGAAAGTTAATTAAAGGGATCATTATTAATAAGTTTCGAGGACAGCGATCGCTATTAGATTCTGGGATTGAATGGTTAGAAGAATATACCGGAATTCCGGTATTAGGTGTCATTCCTTGGCGTGAAACTTTGTTCCCGGCAGAAGATTCTTTAGACTTATTGGACAGGCGAACATCCAGGTCAAAAAGAGAAATTAATTTGAGTGTTTTGCGTCTTCCTCATATTGCCAATTTTACTGATTTTGACTCCTTTGAAGCCGAAAATACTGTCTCAGTAAACTATGTAAATCTAGGAGATCAATTGTCGTTTTCGAGCCTGGAATAATCACAGCATCAGGATAACC
>JBCDDV010000137.1:0-6598 GCA_039180145.1 Cyanobacteria bacterium P01_G01_bin.49
CCCAAGCGTCTTCGTAAGCGGAGGCAGAACCCCGAATTACTTCGGGGATTATCTACCTCCAAGACACCCTCGCTTTGGCGAGGGTGTCTTGGAGGACATTCCCTTGCTAGAGGCTTGAAACCAAAATGCTCAATGCTCAATGTTCAATGTTCAATGTTCAATGTTCGGTCATTGGTACAAGCATTACTTTCAAAACGTCTAGAAGACTCTCTGCTGAACGCTCAACCCAATTCAGGCAAAGCAACAGACTGAGAGTCCTCTAGTGTTTAATTATGACTGACTATCCAAACAAATCCATGTGACTAGGACAAGGAATTGATGACATAGTCAAGAAGATTGTTGTACTCAACTAAAGCTTGAGCAGACATATCGCGGGGGGCGCAACCACGGTTACGGCAGAAGGTTAATGCTTCTACATAAGGAGCCGTGGGTAACCCTAATGCACGATAAACTTCACGCTGACCAGCAATACCCCATTCATCAAGGGGACCAGTGCCACCAACGACTAAACAGTAGTTGATTAAGCGGAGGTAATGTTTGACGTCACGAAGACACTTAGCTTTAAAGGTTTCGGTGGAGTTAGCTTGACCTGATTCGTTAAGGTAAGGATACTTACGAATACAAGCATCATATCCTTCTTTAGCAACAGCATCAAGATTGCCAGCTAACTTTTCAGAGGCTTCTAAACGAGCAGCAGCACGTTGAAGACTGCCTTGAACGGCTTCAAGGTCAGAAGTGCCAGGAAACCGCCCAGCGGCATCAGCGGCACTAATAACTGTGGTAACAACTGATTTCATGATTTCGATATCTCCTGAATGGCTTTAAATAGACTTTTAAGGCTCAATTACACCTTTTTTGGTAGTAAGTTGAGAATGGTTTAGATTCGCCAGCAAAAATTCTAGCTGAGTACACCAATTACTTTGTCGAAGTAGCTTGCACACTCAGCAGCGATAGCAGAGCAGTCACCATCAATAACATCCATTTTGCGGAATCTGCTACCACCATTTGCTTCAGTGTTTGTGTTGGTGATGTGAGCAACACAAACAGCCTTCATAATTTGAACAGCACGAGCAGCAGACTGAAGAGGAACACCTAAAGCAATGTAGGTTTCTTTAAGTCCATTTAAGCAGCGATCATCTAAAACGGAAGCATCACCAGCTAACAGTGCATAAGTGACGTAACGTAGAATGATTTCGCCATCTCGTAAACAAGCAGCCATACGACGGTTGGGATAGCAGTTACCACCCGCTTGAATTAAACCATCGTTTTCGCAAATCATGCCAGCGATCGCATCAGAAACGCAACAACTCGCATTACTTGCGATCGCATTAACTGCGTCGAGACGTTTGTTACCTTCAGTGATGAACCCACGAAGTGCGGCTAACTCTGAACCACCAATCGGGGCGGTTTTGCTATCTGCAGTAATTACTGCTCTTGAAAAAGCGTCAAGCATTGAGCTCTCCTTAAAACTTACACAAAAGTTAATTATTATGTGACCTAATCAGTGTCTTTGACCAGTCAACGGTATAGACAGTAAAGGCCAAAGGTAACCCTTGTCTCATTGATGATAAAGAAATTAACATTTTGTAATTTTTTCCTCACCCATTACTATTGATTTTTCTGATAATTAAGAAATATTACAGATTATTAATTTCCTGACAGAGGTAAGAAGAAAACGGAAATTGCAGATTTTTACAAAAACTTTGGTTGAGAATCAAGAAAATCAAGAGAGTTTAGTAAGCTTGGGTATTTGAGAAGATTGTTTTCACCCTACTTTGTTAAGATTTTATGATACTGACAACGCAATTTTTTTAATAATATGTAACAAATAATAGTTCCAGACCATTGTATAAAGTTAACTTGAAGGGTATCTAAGAAAGATTAATAGTGATCTCGAATACCTTTCACAATTTCTGAGACGACCCTCAAGTTTTCTCAGGTTTCTTAAAAAAATTTTTGAAAGGGACTTGGGAAATTACGGAGATTGCAATCTGTTCATACAGTGCAATCAACCCAATACCGGGAGTCCGTTTTTTCATTCCAACTCAACTTATTAAGTCAAGTAGGAGACTAAATTCAATGTTTGACGCATTTACCAGAGTTGTTTCTCAAGCTGATGCTCGCGGTGAGTTCCTATCCACCTCCCAGCTTGATGCTCTGAGTGCCATGGTCGCTGAAAGCAACAAGCGCATGGATTCTGTTAACCGCATCACCAGCAACGCTTCTACCATCGTTGCTAACGCTGCTCGTGCTTTATTTGCTGAGCAACCCCAACTAATCAATCCTGGTGGAAATGCTTACACCAGCCGTCGTATGGCTGCCTGTTTACGTGACATGGAAATCATTCTGCGTTATGTTACCTACGCCACCTTCACTGGAGACGGCAGTGTTCTCGAAGATCGTTGCTTAAATGGCCTTCGTGAAACCTATGTTGCATTAGGCGTTCCTGGTGCTTCCGTTGCTGCTGGTGTTCAAAAAATGAAAGATGCAGCACTTTCTATCGTTAACGATCCCAGCGGAATCACTTCTGGAGATTGCAGTTCTATTGCGTCTGAAATCTCTGGATATTTTGATCGTGCTGCTGCTGCTGTTGCTTAATTGTAAGCTTTAGTTGTTAACAAGCCATTAAACACGATTTCAAGACCGTTTCTAGGAAAACTTAGTAAAACAATCGGGAGATACTAAAACAATGAAAACCCCCTTGACTGAAGCCATTTCCACAGCTGATTCCCAAGGTCGTTTCCTAAGCAGCACCGAAATTCAAGTTGCTTTTGGACGTTTTCGTCAAGCTTCTGCTAGCTTACAAGCAGCTAAAGCTTTAACCGAAAAACAAGGTCAATTGGTTCAAGGCGCTGCCAACGCAGTTTATTCCAAATTCCCTTATACGACCCAAATGCAAGGGCCCAACTACGCAGCTGATCAACGTGGTAAAGATAAGTGTGCTCGTGACATCGGTTACTACCTCCGTATGGTTACCTACTGCTTAGTGGCAGGTGGAACCGGCCCTATGGATGAGTATCTCATCGCTGGAATTGATGAAATCAATCGCACCTTTGACTTATCCCCTAGCTGGTACGTCGAAGCTCTCAAGTACATCAAATCTAACCACGGTTTAAGCGGAGATCCTGGCGTTGAAGCCAACTCCTACCTTGATTACGCAATCAACGCACTAAGCTAGTCATCTAGAAAGTGCTAATGACCTGGAAAGGCAGGGGGTTGTTGGCTTCAGCAGTTAGCAATCATCTGTTTTCCCAGGTTTTGCTGTATCTAAACACCGTCATCAGCATTGTTAGGAGGTTTAATTATGACCAGTTTAACAGCCGCTCAAAGACTAGGGTTTGAACCTTTTGTGGATTCGTCTCCTGTAGAATTGCGGAGAAATTGGACAGAAGAAGAAGCAGAAGTAGCAATTCGTGCAGCCTATCGTCAGGTATTCGGGAATGATCACCTGATGTCCTGTGAACGATTGTCCAGTGCAGAATCTTTATTACGAAATGGGACGATTTCTATCAAAGATTTTGTCAGAGCGATCGCCCTTTCAGAACTATACCGCGATAAATTTTTCCATAGCAATCCTCAAAATCGTTTTATCGAACTCAATTATAAACATCTATTAGGTAGGGCCCCTTACGACCAGTCAGAAATTGCCTACCATAGTGATCTATATCATCAAGAGGGATACGAAGCAGAAATTAATGCTTACATCGACTCCCTTGAATATCAAGAAAACTTTGGTGACTCAATAGTTCCCTACTGTCGGGGTTTTTCCACACAACGAAATCAAAAAACCGTTGGCTTTAGTCGAATGTTCCAACTCTATCGAGGTTATGCCAACAGCGATCGCGCTCAAAGCAATGGCAACCAAGGTAAGTTAATTCGGGAAGTGGCTCGTAATAGTGCTTCTCCTGTTTACATTGGCGAGACGGCTGAAGTTTTATCTGGTGTTTCTGGGGGAAACCGTGGTCGTTTCTATCGGATCAGAGTCATACAAGGCGCTACTCCAGGTCGGGGAACTCAAGTGCGTCGTAGCAGTCGGGAATACCTGATTCCCTACGAACAACTATCCAACAAACTACAGCAAATTAACCGTCAAGGTGGCAAGGTAACGAACATCACCTTGGCTTAGAATTGGCTGATGTTTAAGGACGGATGAGGGTTAACTCGATTTAGCCCTTATCTGTCATAATTCATCTCAATATCAATGGTAATCAGAAAAAGGAGAACTTTTAGTGGCGATTACAACAGCAGCTTCTCGTCTCGGCACGTCAGCATTTAGTGAAGCATCTCCCGTTGAACTCCGTCCTGACTGGATAAAGGAAGATGCCCAGGGAGTGATTCGCGCAGTCTACCGCCAAGTCTTAGGCAATGACTACATTATGGAGTCACAACGTCTCAAGAGTACAGAATCATTACTTTGTAACGGTTCAATTAGCGTTCGGGAATTCGTCCGTGCCGTAGCCAAATCAGAACTTTATAAAGAGAAGTTTTTCTCCAAAAACTTCCAAACACGGGTCATTGAACTCAACTATAAGCATCTCTTGGGACGCGCTCCCTATGATGAAGCTGAGTTTGTTTATCATCTCGATCTTTATGAAAATCAAGGATTTGATGCAGACATTGATTCTTATATCGACTCCGTAGAATATCAAGAAAACTTTGGGGAAAATATTGTTCCCTATTATCGAGGATTCAACACCCAAACCGGACAAAAAACTGTCGGATTTACGCGGATGTTCCGTCTCTATCGCGGCTATGCTAATAGTGATAACTCACAAATAGAAGGCAATAGCGTGCGTTTAGCCACCGAATTGGGACAAAATGTGGCATCTGCTGTGGTTGGCCCTTCTGGTGTCAACGACGGTTGGGCTTATCGTTCCTCCAGAACCAACGTTACTCCTAGTAAATCCCTGGGAGGAACCGTTGCCTTTGGTAGCACCCCAGGCAAAACCTATCGGGTAGAAATTTCTGGTATTGGGGCTGGAGGTGCCAGAAACTATCCTAGTGTTCGTCGTAGTAGCCGAGCGTTAATTGTTCCTTACGAAGAATTATCAGCTACCCTACAACGGGTTAACCGCTCTGGCGGCAAAATTGCTAGTATTACCCCCGCTAGCTAAAAATGGAAGCTTTTTGAGGCTTCTCATGTTACAAATTTCATCCAAAATGAATCAATAATCGTTGAGGACATTCTTTACCATGTTAGGTCAATCAGCATTAGTTGGTGCCAATAATCCTTCTGCCGGTCGTGTCTTTGTCTACGAAGTGACTGGACTGCGTCAAAATGAAACTAATGATAAGAATAGTTATCCTGTTCGTCGCAGTGGTAGCGTTTTTATCAAAGTCCCTTATAGTCGCATGAACGAAGAAATGCAGCGCATTACTCGCATGGGTGGCACCATCGTTAATATCACCTCATCAACTGACTCATAATGTTGTTATGGTGGATCGTTCCCAAGAAGATAATGTGATGGGACTATCGGCAGGTCAAGGATCTGCCGATGATCCTGCTTATACGGTTGAACAAGCTTTAGACAATTTACAGCAAACAGACGATCCCAGTGCGCGTTACTATGCAGCTTGGTGGATCGGGCGGTTTCGCGTTGATGACCCAGTGGCAATTAATGCGTTGTTAACGGCATTAGACGATCTAAGCGATCGCTCTCCTGATGGGGGGTATCCCTTGCGAAGAAATGCGGCCAAAGCCTTGGGAAAAGTCGGTGATAGTCTGGTGGTTCCTGCTTTAATTAAAGCTTTAAACTGCGATGATTATTATGTCCGAGAATCAGCAGCCCAGTCGTTGGAAATGTTAGAAGATAGTAGAGCTATTTCCCCGTTGATCAGCTTGCTAGCAGGCGGTTTAGCAGCAGCACACCAGGTAGCAGGAAAACCTCATCTTACTCAACCTTACGAGGCAATTTTAGAAGCGTTGGGAACTTTGAAAGCAACTGAAGCCATTTCCTTAATCGAGCCGTTTTTAGACCATTTTGTCCCAAAAGTACAATATGCAGCAGCGAGAGCTTTATATCAGTTAACTGGCAATTCTATCTACGGAGAAAAACTGGTAACGGCATTGCAGGAAAAAGATTTACAGGTGCGGCGGTCTGCGTTGATGGATTTAGGTGCTATTGGTTATCTAGGGGCAGCAGAGGCGATCGCTGATACCCTCGCAGAAAATAGTCTGAAATTGATTTCTCTCAAAGGCATTTTAGAACATTATTTACATCAGTTGCCATCGGAAAACGACTTAGATGAAGCAAGTATTCAAGTTATGATGCTGATGGATGGTCTACTTTGACCCTATCAAATAAATTAATTTGTAAAAAATATTTAATCTTCTAAACAGTGGTTAACCCCGCCAAGATTCTCGACTCTGTTCCCTTAATTTAATTACGTTCTTTAAAAAAATTACAGGTAATTATTTCCAATCATACGGAAACTCAAAAAATTATTAAACCGTTTGAAAATCAGATTGAACTTCAATTTCAATTGACCGTCAACATTCAATTTTAAGTTCAAGTTTTTATACGATGACGACACAAGTACAATCTGCCCATCATCAAGAATTAGTTGGTTTGATTTGGAGTATTGCCGATAAACTGAG
>JBCDDV010000138.1:0-6588 GCA_039180145.1 Cyanobacteria bacterium P01_G01_bin.49
ATTCCTCGTTTCTACGGGGATTATTTGCCACCATTTCTAAAATTTGCTCGACAAACTGTTGATGATCGACGACTGGTTTAGAAATATAACCATCAGCCCCACTTTGTTTAAGAAAATGTTCGCGATCGCCTTCCATTGCATGGGCAGTCACTAAAATAATCGGTAAATGACTAGTTTTGGGATCAGTTTTGAGGAATTGTGTGATTTCGATGCCATCAACTGCTCGTCCCTGATAAACACTATGAGAGAGAGAAACATCCATCAAAATAATATCGATTTCTCCAGCTTGGGCAGTTCTCATCACCTCGTCAACATTTTCTGTTCCTTTAACAGTTAAACCGCCGCGCTTGGTCAATATTTTGGCAAATACACGAAAGTTAATGGGGTCATCTTCTACAATTAGAACAGTTGTCATAAAGCTTTAGGAAATAATAGTTAATAAGTAATGTTATCAGAGTTTACTTAAAAGCAAAAAAATATCTAATCATCTTGTAATTCTTGAGAGAACAGGTCAGATAAAGTAACAGTTTGGTAACCTCTCCGTTTAATCTCAGGAAGAATTTTATTCAAGGTAATATTTGTTCGTTTGCCCCAGTCTCCTGATTGATCATCTTTTCCACTGTCATGAAGAACAATAATTGCTCCAGGACGTAAGTTTAGTAAAATTTGGTAAGAGGCAAACTGGGCAGAGGGAATATGGGTATCATAGGGGAAAATTGAGCCTAAAACTGATTGATATCCCTGTTTTTTCGCAAAAGCAATCATTTGGGAATTATACCAACCTCCTCCAGGACGAAACCAATGAACTCGATGCAGTTTATTATCAAAAAATTGATTTAAAATTTTGTCTGCCACTAAAAACTGTTGTTGAAAGTATTCAGTAGATAACTGAATACTTGGTTCATCTCTGACCATATGATGACCAATTTCATGACCATTATCAATCATAGTATTGATAATTTCTTCATTCCCTTCAATTCTTTCACTAATGAGAAAAAAGGTAGCAGGCGCTTGATAATTCTCTAAGGTTTCTAGAATTTTTGGGGTTGTTTGAAAATTGGGGCCATCGTCAATGGTAATAGCCACAATTTTGTCATGAGTTTGTGCAAAATACTTAACCCCCGGAGCGATTTGAAGCACAATTTCAAAGAGAAAAGGAGGTTGTAATAAACCAATGAATGCTAAAATTAACAAGAAAGATAGAATTAATAATCCCCCTAACTGAAAGATCTTTTTACACCATTCTATCCAATGATTCATCTTTTACTTTTTGGGCAGAGAGCTATACACATTTATTGAATTTATATTTATATTTCCCCTAAAACTTCCTCAAAATTAAACTCAGGGGCAGCCAAAACAAATACGGTTGTGGGTAAACAGGTTGTCCATTGCTGTAACCTCTCATAAGACTGCATAAATAAATCCCCAGGCGTTGACATTCCCAAAAAGATAAAATCGGCTCCAGCAGAGGATTGTTTAAGAATAGTGGCAAATGTTCGGCCATCAGCTAGAATTACCTGCGATAATGCACCAATGCGTAAATCTTGAACTAATTTCTCTAAATTCTGTTGGGCTTCGCTCACTCCTGTTTCATCTGTAACGACTAATTTGAGGTAAATATCACCTTTTCGCCAACGAGGATTTGAACGCAGTAAATAAGCCAAAATTAGCATCAAGCTTCCATTTCCTTGCATACCGCCACCCCACCACACATCAATGCGGCAGCGTCGATATTTAGATTCGTCCCAAGGATTGTAGGCTAAATTGGGATTTTCCCGCAGAATAATCACATTACGTTGAGCTTGATGAAGATTAGCAATCATTTGACAATAGCGATCGCGGTGAGCTACCTGCTGAGAATCGCCTAGTAAAATTGTATTGGGGACAATAGAACCTAACCCATAGGTTTCAACTAATCTTTCTGCCCCATCGAAGGGATCAGGGGCTGTTACCAATCGAACTAAAGCATGTACACCACGACGTTGTAAATAATCCCGAATTCTCCTTTCTAAAACTGCCTGTTTAGCCACATCTCGTGATCCCACAGGCAGAACACTTGATACTGTAATTAAACCCCGATTATGGGTCAAAGCTTGGGCTAATTGTATTAGGGGCCAACGTTTAGTTGGTGTCCCAGACAGTACCAGAAATTGAGGTCGCCAGTTTTTTGTATCATCAGTGTGATCGGTTTGTAGAATAGCCATTCGTAGCAAAGCCATCCAAATTCCTCGGCGTACGTCTCCCCAAGTGACTAATAACTCTCGTTGACGCACCCAAAAATAGATCCCGATCACCACAATAGCTGCCACACAGGTAGCAGCTGCATCAATGAGAAACATTACCCCTAAACAGCCAATAGCTCCTAACAGAGAAAAAGCCCAATGAACTTTAAAAGAAGGCCGAAAAGAGGGACTTTTGAGGAAACCTTCTGCTGCTGCCGAGATATTTAGCACCAAATAAGTGGTCAAAAAAAACATGGTTAGCACTGGGGCAATGAGATTTAAGTCCCCAATACACACAGCAGCAATGGCAACCACTAGAGTAACCATCGTCCCAATCCTCGGTTCATCACTAGGACCACTTCCTTGACCCAAAAACCGCATCCACTGGGGAAGAATACCATCCCTCGCCAAAGCCTGAAGAATACGTGGGGCCCCCAAAATACTGCCAATGGCACTACTGAGGGTCGCTCCCCATACTCCCAATAAGATAGCAGGGCCCCAAAGGGCCATTTTTTGCATCAGCAGTGGTTCGGAAACGAGGGTACTACTATCAGCCCGCATTGCTAAAAATACAGGTAAAGTGAGATAAATGAGACAGCCTGTTCCCACAGCCGCTAAAGTGCCAATGGGTAAGGAACGAATGGGATCACGCAAGTCTCCAGACATATTGACCCCGGCCATAATGCCGGTCACAGCCGGAAAAAAGACCGCAAACACTGCCCAAAAGGGTTCTTTATTAGTTACCCACATTTCGATACGAGTGGGTTCAATGGAGTGTCCGAAGAAAAATGACAGCAGAGATAAGACAATGGCTGCCATGATAAAGTATTGGGTTTTGATGGCAACATCGGCTGAGGTTAACGCTAAGATGCCGACCGCGATGGTAACGACTAAACCCACATATAGCTGATTTAACTGAGGAAAAGAAGTCACAACGCTTTCTGCAAACCCAAGGGTGTAGAGAGCAACAGAGAGTGCTTGGGCAAAATAGAGGGGAATTCCTACTGCTCCACCTGTTTCGATACCAAGAGAGCGACTAATCATATAATAGGCTCCCCCAGTCCTCACCACTCGGTCTGTGGCGATAGCGCAAACGGAAAGCGCAGTGAAAAAAGTAATTAAGTTGGCCAAGACAACAATCAACAATGTGCCAATTAAACCAGCATTTCCCACTACCCAACCGAAGCGGAGGTACATGATGACACCGAGAATGGTCAGGATCGAAGGAGTATAAACGCCTCCAAAAGTTCCTAACCCTGGTTTAGTCTCTTCCGGAGAAGGATTGGGCGCTTGGGAAGGGGGCATAAATGGCAATTTCACAGTTTAGGATTCTCTTATCAACTTAGTCACCGTCATTATGCCAAATTTCTTGATGAGATTAGGCTTATTTACCAATCTGTTTTTTAGTTGGTTGCTTGATCAGAAATTTCTGTTGGTTTTTCTAACTTAGGAGCATTTCGTTTTTTGCGATCAGCTTCTAGGGTATCTTCAATGACTACCAATAGTTGCTGCATTTTATCTAAGTTACTACGGTAGAGGTCAAGATCTTTTTGGAGTTTGTCTGAGGATAACGATAAGACTTCGGATATTTGATTAATAGTTTCTTGACGTTTTTCCTCGTTCTTGACTAACTCTGGATCTACTTCCATTAAGATCGTGTATAAACCTACTGCCAACAAACGGCTATATTTGTAGCGGGAATTTTGGGCGATCGCCCCGAATGTTTCCCATAACATACCATCTTTTGTTTCTCCTGATGCTGCTTGTTTCATCTGGTCCACAAAATCAGAAGCAGAGATTTCTTTTCCTTGATTGATTATGATTTGAGCATCATGATGATATTGTTCACTGTTACCCCCAACTGCTTGACATAATGCCTCAAAAATTGATTTTTTGTCGGTTTCAGGACTATACCCTTGCATAAATCGCTCAAACGAAGTAACAACTCCCAAAGCGTAGATAGGATCGTAGCGAAAATCTACATTGACCGATAGGAGATGCATTTCCACTAGCAATTCTTCAATGAACCGCCGATAAATAGAGTTAATCGGTCGGAGGTGATGACGGTAGAACTCGCGTTTGGTATCAGATACAGTACGAATGTTATCCACAAAACAGACTTAAACTAAAGTTAAAGAGTAATAATATCTATTGTCCCTTGTAAAGAGTTGTTTGCCAAGAGAAACAATCATCTAATTCTTGACATTCCTAAGACCTGGTCAGTTATAATCTACTTTCTATCCGTTGCCAATGGAGTCAAATGAATAAAGAACAACTCATCAAAGCAGTTTCCGCTGAAACTAATATTTCTCAAAAAGAAGTTGCCACTATTCTCAATGCTTTTACTGAAACTATCGTTGAAACCGTTGCTGATGGCGACAAGGTCGTTCTCATTGGGTTTGGTAGCTTTGAACCGAGACATCGCAAAGAACGCCAAGGCATGAATCCGAAAACGAAAGAACCTCTGACCATTGCAGCTACAACAGTTCCGGCTTTTAGTCCTGGTAAGTTGTTCAAAGAGAAAGTGAAACCTCAATAAGCTATGGTAATCCTTGGGCAAGGCATAAATTTGTCACCAACTAGAAATCAGCAGATTTTTGCATTGTCAGAGTCTTAAACTTACCATAGATTAGAAAGAGATTTGGACAATTAATTCAATGCTACGACTTGAAAAAATCAGCAAAGTTTACCCAAACTCAGAAGTCCTACGGGATGTTACCTGGGAAGTCAACCAAGGAGAACGCATTGGGTTAGTCGGTGCCAATGGGGCCGGTAAATCTACCCAACTTAAAATTATCAAAGGAGAAGTAGAACCGACTGCAGGGGAGGTCATTCGTCCAGTAAATCTCCAAATTGGCTATTTGACCCAAGAATTTGAGGTCGAACCAACTCGTACGGTTAGTGAGGAGTTCTGGACGGTCTTTGCTGAGGCAAGTCAAGTGCAGCGAGCATTGACGGAAGTACAACACCGCATGGAAACATCCCCAGGGGATGAGTTAGGGGATTTAATTGAAGAATTAGATAACCTACAGAGGCAATTTGAGGCCTTAGATGGTTACGTACTTGATACACTCATTGCCAAGATGTTGCCAGAAATGGGGTTTACCCTTGAAGATGGTGAACGCTTAGTGAGTGCCTTTAGTTGTGGCTGGCAGATGCGGATGAGTTTAGGAAAAATCCTCCTACAAAATCCTGATTTGTTACTCCTTGATGAACCAACCAACCATCTTGATCGTGAAACCATTGAATGGTTAGAACAGTATCTAAAAGGCCTCAATATCCCTATGGTGATTGTTTCTCATGAACGGGAATTTTTGGATCGGCTTTGTACAAAAATTGTTGAAGTAGAACGGGGAATTTCTAATACTTATATTGGTAATTATTCAGATTATTTACAGCAAAAGAACTTAAGTCGCCAAATTCAAGAAAATACTTATCAACGCCAGCAAAAAGAAATCGAAAAACAGCAAACTTTTGTAGATCGTTTCCGTGCCAGTGCTACCCGAAGTACCCAAGCACTTAGCCGTGAAAAACAACTGCAAAAAATGGAAGTGATAGAAGCTCCTGTTGCTGAGTCCAAAACCTTACGTTTTGAGTTTCCCCCTGCGCCAAGAAGCGGTCAAGAAGTGGTTAACATTAGAAACTTGGTTCATGTTTATGATGATGATGTGCTTTTTTTGGATGCCAATTTATTAATCGAACGAGGCGATCGCATTGCTTTATTGGGGCCCAATGGTGCAGGAAAATCAACGTTACTGCGTTTAGTAATGGGAATAGAAGAGGTCAAAGAAGGAGAGGCAACTCTAGGAAAACATCAAGTAATTGCCAGTTATTTTGAACAAAACCAGGCAGAAGCTTTAGATTTAAAGAAAACAGTGCTAAACACCGTTCATGATGAAGTTCCTGACTGGAAAAATGTGGAAGTCCGCAGCTTATTGGGACGCTTTCTTTTTAGTGGAGAGACCGTATTCAAGAAAGTAGAAGGGTTAAGCGGGGGAGAAAAAGCAAGACTGGCTTTAGTAAAAATGCTTCTACAACCAGCCAATTTCTTAGTGTTAGATGAGCCGACTAATCATCTCGATATTCCAGCCAAAGAAATGCTTGAACAGGCATTATGTAAATACGACGGTACCGTTTTATTTGTCTCTCATGACCGCTATTTTATTTCTCAAGTAGCTAATAAAATTGTCGAAATTAAAGAGGGAGAACTGGTAGTTTATCCAGGGGATTATCATTACTATCTTGAAAAGTTAGAAGAGGAACGGCTTAAGGCTGAAGAAGCGAAAATTAAAGCAGAAAAAGAAGCTAAAGCAGCCGCGAAACGCGCTCGTCAAAAAGAGAAAGAAAAAGCAAAAAAACAGAAAAA
>JBCDDV010000139.1:0-6564 GCA_039180145.1 Cyanobacteria bacterium P01_G01_bin.49
AACTTATTCTTGATAATTCAAAAATAAATAATTAGTAAGAGATTAAAATTACAGACTGTTGTTCGGTTGAAATCTCTATATTTTTTATGGGATAAGGCTTTCAGGGGTTTTTTCCATTTTCTCATGAATAATACAGGTTAAAGAGTCTTCTTATCTAAGAATTGCAAAAACGAGTTAGCAAAAATGGCAGCTTGAGTGCGATCGCGCAAATTCAACCGCATCAAAATATTAGTCACATGATTTTTGACAGTGCGTTCGGCAATAAATAAAGATTGGGCAATTTCACGATTATTGGCACCTAATGCGATCAAACGTAAAACATCTTTTTCTCTAGGCGTAAGTTCTGCGAACTCAATGGGTGCTGAAGGGGGAGTTGAAGAAGTAGCATCAGGAATAGAGGTAATAATTTTCTTGAGCAACCCTGGCCCCAAATGGGTATGTCCAGCATAAACTGATCGAATCGCATTAGCTAAAGATGCCAGAGGAGTATCTTTGAGCAAATAGCCTTTTGCTCCCAATTTCATGGCTTCAGAAACATACTCATCGTCATCGAAAGTCGTTAAGATTAGTATTTTGACATCAGCAAACTGCTCACAAATTGCTCTAGTCGCTACTACCCCGTCCATTGTCGGCATTCGCACATCCATTAATACCACATCAGGTTGTAGTATCTCGACTTGGGTGATAGCTTCCTTGCCGTTTTCAGCATCTCCGACGACTTCAAAATCAGATTGGGATTCCAATAGGCTTTTTATCCCCTGCCGAATAATAATTTGGTCATCTACTAACAGAATACGAATCATCACTCCAACCTCGATAATGGAAATAGAGCTATCAGACGACAACCCCCTAGAGGTTTGCTATCGATAGAAAGTTGACCGCCAAGGGCAGCCGTTCTTTCCCACATTCCCTGTAGTCCAAATCCTCTAGTGTTTTGATTGGGGTCAAATCCAATGCCATTATCTTCTACGAACAAATAGAATGAATCATTGGTTGCTTGTATCTCAATTTTGACCTCTGTTGCCTTACTGTGCTTAGAAATATTAGTCAAAGCTTCCTGGAGAATCCGGTAAATTGCTTTGTTTATGCTTAATTCGTGGGGAATCGATAGGAGACCACTATAGAAGTAATCAGGGGTAATTTGGGTTCTACTCTGGAAATCTATTATTAACAGTTTAATGGCAACATCTAAAGATTTTCCCTGCAAAGGATCGTAACGTAATGTTGTCACCGAATGACGAACTTCTTGTAAAAGATTGGTACTGAGTTGTCGGGCTTCTAATAAAAAACTTTTAGCTTTTTCTAGGTTTGATTCTAAATAGACTAATGCATTTTCAAGCTGAATAGTTTGCGCTGTTAATGAATGTCCCAAAGCATCGTGGATTTCACGAGCAATACGGTTACGTTCTTGGAGTGTTGCTTGGTCTTCAATCCGAAGCGCATATTCTCGCAAACGTCCATGAGCAAAAGCAAGTTCAAACAAGGCATTCACTAAAAGTAAGACAAAGATCAAAACCAAGGTGAATAACATCACAAACTGCATTTTTATCATCCAAATAAAATTGCTCAAATTTTCTCTATGCATAAGCTCTACTGGTGGCCTTGGAGGTGGGAGAGTGATTTTATTTAAAGTTAAAATAAAACAGATCCAAACCAAGCCAGCAACTAGCAAGCTTCCAGGAAACTTAAATAGTGAAATACTACGAATGACTATAATTAGCAGTAATGCAGGAGAAAAGCCAATGCCGTTGCCTGCTCCAATATTTACCAATAAAATTAATAATATTTGTCCTAATATATAGATTAACTTTGTTGGCTGATTGCCATTGGGCAATCTTAAACCGATCACTCCAAAAATAGTCATACTTAAAATTAATAAAATAGGATTATCATGAAGGGAGTTTTCTCTATGATGGAAAGGAGGTAAATTCATAGTTATGATAGATATACTAAAAAGAATCCACTCCAGATACAACAATAAACGAAGTGGATGGTGTTCGAGTTTTATATTTCTTTTTAGTTGAAGAATTAGAGTCATAGACATCACTAGTTAAAAAAGCTATCTTCTATTTTAAGATAGTTATGATTTTATTTATTTGTTACACAAAAACCAGATATTACAAAAGAATTAGCATAATTCAACGATAATCAACGCCATTTTGGAATTAAGATAGTTGCCGAATAAGTATCGCATCTACGATATAACAGTTCTCCTACTGTTGAGGGACAAAGTTTCTCGCTTTAGGGCAAAAAGCAGATGTCCCTTATCAGTCCGATAAACGCGATATCTCAATTATTCAACAGGGTTAAACTAGCTAGATATCGTGAACTATGCTTATTCATTAGAGTGAATTATGCTGAACACAATCTAACCCCATATTTAAGGCTTATAGATAGAGTCTTTAGTCCTATTTTTATGGCTTCTCAATAGGACTAAAGTACCGGATCAAATTTAGAGACAAAGTACCATGCGTGTTTTAGTAGAGTTTCATAGGATAAAAACACAGAACAAACGCAGAAAAGTTTATTTGTAAAAACGATGAGGAGTTCAGATGAAATTCAAATTTATCACAGTATTAATTCTCACCACAGCCGCTATTACGACAACAACATCTGCAATACAAGCACAACTTCCCAGAAGACAAGGGTTTCCTGCCGGAGAACAAATACCTCTCAATAGTCAGGATCTAAACTTAACTGAAGCGCAAAAAGATGAGCTAAAAGCAGTTCAAGATGAGATGCAAGCTTCAATTAATGCAATTCTAACAGACGAGCAACGCAATACTTTGAAACAAGCTGTTGAAGCAGGAATGAACGACTCAGAAGCCATACAGTCAATCAATTGGTCTGACGAGCAAAAACAAAAACTGCGGGAATTAATGGTATCACAAAGACAAAAAATATCTGAAATCCTTACTCCCGAACAACAACAAAAACTACGGCAATATTTTCGAGGAAAACATAATATAAATTCTCCCTATGCTGAATTTTCATCACTAGAGAGATATAAATCATGAAAAATGATTGCTTTTTTTGTCTCTATACTTCCTGTATCTACAGTATTTTTTTTCACAAAAATAAGGGACTTTTTGCTGTCAAAATCAAAATATCATGGAAATTAATGTATCAACTCCTGCGAATTCATCATCAGAAATAGCCACGAATAATGTCCGCAAAAAAAAAATTAATGGTTGGATTATCAAGCTATTAATTTTATGTATACTCGCTGGAGTGAGTGTACATGCAATTCGGGTTTTTCAACAGTCCTCTGCAAGAAATGCTCAAAGTCAACTTCCTAGCCAACCAGTCACAAGACAAACTTTAAACATTACCGTTACAGCCAATGGAACCATTGAACCCGAACGTTCAATTAACTTAAGTCCCAAGAATGCTGGTATTATTAAAAGCTTATTGGTCAAAGAAGGTGATGTTGTCAAAAAAGGGCAAATTCTCGCTTATATGGATGATAGCAATTTGCAGGGACAACTCACTCAAGCAAAGGCAGGCATCGCATCTGCTAAGGCTAATCTAGAAAAATTAATTGCTGGAAATCGTTCAGAAGATATCGCTCAATCTGAAGCACAACTAGAAGAAGCACAAGCAAATCTTCAAAAATTAATTGTCGGAAACAGACCTCAAGATATAGCCCAAGCAAACGCAAGATTAAATAAAGCAAAAGCAACATTCAAGCAAGCAGAGGAAGATTTAAAACGCTATCAAGAATTATTTGATTCTGGTGCAATTTCTCAGCAAAGTTTAAGTACCTATCAAACAAATCACGATACTGCACTAGCGGAGGTTGAGGAAGCAGAACAAGCATTAAAACTACAGAAAACAGGTTCTAGAAGTGAAGATATTGAACAAGCACAAGCCAAAGTAAAGCAATTGCAACAATCTTACAACTTAATGAAAGTGGGTGCGAGAAAAGAAGATATCGAAGAAGCACGCGCACAGCTTAATTCTCAACAAGGGTCTTTACAAACGATTCTCGCTCAAATTGATGATACCGTCATTCGCGCTCCTTTCGATGGGGTTATCACCGCAAAATATGCTGATCCAGGTTCTTTTGTGACTCCTAGTACTGCTGGTAGTTCAGATTCGTCTAGTCTATCTTCTTCAATTTTATCCTTAACAGCAAATAATCAAGTCGTTGCAAATGTCTCTGAATCAAACTTAGCTAAAATTAGCATTGGTCAAGCATTAAAAGTCAGGGCTGATGCCTATTCAGATGTCGTTTTCATCGGAAAAGTTTCACAAATTGCAGCCCAAGCAACAGTTGAACAAAATGTTACCAGTTTTGAAGTAAAAGCTGATGTTACTTCTGACAATAAAAATCTTTTACGATCAGGAATGAACGTTGAAGTTGCCTTTGAAGTTGGTCAAAAGACAAATGCCTTAGTCGTTCCATCAGTTGCAGTTGTTCGTGAAGAAAGGGGAACAGGTATCTATATTTTGAATCAGGAAAACCAAGCTACTTTTAGGCCTATCGAGATAGGCGTTACAGCGAATAACAAGACTGAGGTTAAGTCAGGATTAAGTGGAAATGAAAAAGTTTTACTAACTTTACCAGAAGTCAGTAAACCCAAACCAGAACCACGAGGCACCTTTTCATTACCACGACCACCAAGATAGAAAATTGGCTAAAAATTATCAACCCTAAAATGGCAGCAAAGGAGATATATAGAGTATGAAATTCAATTCCTGTAAGCAACAAACTTCTGTTTCATCTCTAGAAATACTATCAATGGCGATCGCCTCTCTGTGGAGCAATAAATTACGCACGGGATTAAGTATGCTAGGCATGATCATTGGTATTGCCTCTGTTATTGGGATTACTTCTGTTGGGGAAGGCGTAAAAAAAGCAACTGAAGAAAACATTCAGGCTTTGGGTTCAGACGTATTGCAAGTTCGATCAGGGGAAGCGAGAGGCGGAAATATCAGCCAAGGTTTAGGTTCAACGACTACCTTAACTTGGGAAGATGCCAAAGCGATCGCAAGCGTTGCACCTTCTGCAAAAGTTGTTTCTGCTTATTTACGAAGCCAATCTCAGGTAGTTTACGAAGGAGAAAATACCTTAACGACAGTCTATGGTACAGATTTAAACTATCCTGATGCTAGAAATACTTTTCCTGAAATTGGTAGATATTTTGATCAAGAAGAATTGGATACTGCTCAGCAAGTTGTGGTAATTGCGCCTACCGTTAAGAAAAAATTATTTGGTGAACATAGTAACCCCATTGGTGCAAAAATTCGTATTCAGGTTGAAATATATGAAGTCATCGGAGTTACAGAAGAAAAAGGCTCCCAAGGGCCAATTGATCGAGATGATGCCGTTTATATTCCCTTAACAACGATGTCAGCACGAATTATCGGAAGTAATTCATTATCTGGAATTTCTGTTAATGGTATTTATGTCAAATATGGAGAAAAAGAAGGAATTGAAGCCGCAGAATTTCAAATTACGAATTTACTGCGATTACGCCACGATATTCGTCCGCCTCAAAGCGATGATTTTCATGTAACAAACCAAGCTGATATTTTAGAGACTTTAACCACCGTCATTGGCTTGCTGACAACTATGGTGAGTTCGATTGCTGCAATTTCTTTAGTCGTAGGTGGAATTGGGATTGCCAATATTATGTTGGTTTCAGTAGTAGAAAGAACACGAGAAATTGGGATTCGTAAAGCAGTTGGTGCAACTAATTCAGCAATCCTTAATCAATTTTTATCCGAAGCAATTTTGATTTCTTGTATCGGCGGTTCGATTGGTATTGGAGGCGGAATTATCATTGCCCTTAGTGCGGCAACATTGTTTCAATTTCCTTTTGTTGTTTCGCCTAATTCGATTATTTTTGGTTTTGGTTCATCAGGTGCTGTGGGGCTAATAGCTGGGGTAATTCCAGCCCGAAATGCAGCTAATTTAGACCCGATAAGAGCTTTAGGTAGCGATTAATTATCAATTTTTAATCATCCCGATAACTTTCTGGAGGACAACAACAAAGAAATGTTAACACCAAAAATGTTCCATATATGATCATCCTCTTGAATCATTATTGACTCGATTAAGCGACTTTTAAAACTCAAACTATTCAAGTAAATTATGAACATTGACCAACAAGTATTAGCCCTAACAATTTCATTAACCTCACTACTTTGCTCACATGTAGTTGCTAAAGAAGATGAATCAAAACTGCCAACCTCAACTCAAACTGTCGTCCAAAAATCGACTTCACCCATCGAGCGAATCTGGCAAGCAGAAGATACATATCGCATTCAAATCTCCCAAAATAACGGCACCTACAACGGTAAAATTGTCTGGATTGCACCTGGTTTAGAAACGAAAGATGTCAATAACCCCGATCAGAATTTGCGATCGCGTGAGCTAATTGGCGTGGATATGTTGAAAGGATTTACTTATGATCCAGACAAAAAAATATGGACTGATGGCAGCATTTATGTCCCAGATGTTGGTAAAACGCTGAATGCAAAATTGTGGCTAGTAGGCATAAATCAGTTGAATGCAGAAGTATCTATGGGGCCATTGACAAGAACCATCACACTATC
>JBCDDV010000140.1:0-6563 GCA_039180145.1 Cyanobacteria bacterium P01_G01_bin.49
CTAGACTTATTTTATATAGAGGTTTATTATTTAGGTAAATTTCTTTTTATAGGGAATAGGAAAAAAAGACTCATGGCAAGACAACTCAAACTTTTAGGGGCTGGTGAAATTATCCCAACAGCATTGCACACAGAGATGCAACGTTCCTACTTGGAGTATGCCATGAGTGTGATTGTTGGGCGGGCTTTGCCTGATGTCCGTGATGGACTCAAGCCAGTTCATCGTCGTATTCTTTATGCCATGCACGAACTAGGACTAACGCCTGATCGCCCCTTTCGTAAATGCGCCCGCGTCGTTGGGGATGTATTAGGAAAATATCATCCTCATGGCGATCAAGCGGTCTACGATGCCCTAGTTCGGATGGTACAAGACTTTTCGAGTCGTTATCCTCTGTTATCCGGTCACGGTAATTTTGGGTCGGTGGATAATGATCCCCCTGCGGCCATGCGTTACACAGAAACAAGACTCTCTGCTATTGCTGACCAAGGGATGTTAAGTGAGATCAGCGAAGCCATTGTTGATTTTAGTAGCAACTTTGATAATTCTCAACAAGAACCCGTTGTTTTACCTGCTCAACTTCCTATTTTATTACTCAACGGTTGTACGGGTATTGCAGTGGGCATGGCTACCAATATCCCTCCTCATAATTTAGGGGAATTAGTCGACGGGTTAGTTGCCTTAATTGATAATCCTGACTTGCCTGATGAAAAATTATGGAAGATTATTCCTGGGCCAGATTTTCCCACTGGCGGGGAAATTATTGACATGAAAGGCATCCAAGAAGCCTACGGTAATGGCAAAGGCATTATTCCGGTTCGAGGAGTAACACGGGTTGAAACCCTAGATGTCGGCAAACGAAGACGCAAAGAACGAACTGCCATTATTGTCACAGAATTGCCCTATCAGGTGAATAAATCAGCTTGGATAGAAAAAATGGCTGACTTGGTTAATCAAGGACGTTTAGAAGGCCTTGCTGATATTCGGGATGAAAGCGATCGCACGGGAATGCGGGTGGTGATCGAATTAAAACGAGATGCCACAGCCAAAACAGTTCTCAAAGCATTGTATAGACAAACAGCATTACAAAGTAATTTCGGGGCAATTATGTTGGGGTTAGTGGATAGTCAACCCCGCCAATTATCCCTGCGTCAGTTATTAGAAGAATTTCTGAAATTTCGGGAACAAACCTTAACCCGTCAATACCGTTATAAATTACAAGAATGTCAAAATCGGTTGCATCTTTTAGAAGGATTATTAATTGCGTTAAGTAATTTAGATGCGGTAATCGATATTTTACGTAATGCCCCAGACGGAACAACGGCAAAAGTGCAATTTCAAGAAGCCTTAAATATTAGCGATGCCCAAGCAAACGGTATTTTAGCTATGCCCATGCGCCGTTTAACCGGGTTAGAAAGACAAAAATTACAAGCAGAATACGATGAATTACAAGACCAAATTAGTGAGTTACAAACCCTCTTAAATGATCGTCAAGAACTTCTGAAAGGGTTGAAAAAAGAACTGCGATCGCTGAAACGAAAATATGGCGATCAACGACGTACCCGCATTGTTAAACCAGTTTCTACAAAAGGCAAACTCCGAAAATCCCAAGCAGAAACGATTAAACCATCTGCCTCAAAAGAAGAGTTGTCTCGAGAAGAAACGGTTAAACCTTTCACACTATTTACCCCACAAACTCCCCCCCAAGATGCCATCCTAGAAATTACTGATCAGGGAACCGTTGCCTGGCGATCGCCGCATCAAACTATGGCCAAATCATCCTTTTCTATCTATCGTCAACCCATTAAAGAACGAGAACAATTTGTCGCTATTACTGATAGTGGAAAAGCCTATCCTGTGGCGGTTCAAAACATTCCTCCAGCCGACATTCAACCCATTTCTTTACTGAGTTTATTACCCAAAAGTGCGCAGCGAGATGCCACAAAAGTGGTCAATTATTTCTTTTTACCAGAAAGCACCGAAAATCAAGATTTGTTATTACTCACACAACAGGGAAAAATCAAACGAATTAAGCTCTCAGAATTGAACGATTTAACTAATCGTGGATTAGTTTTAATTAAGTTAAAAGAAGGGGATTCTCTTAATAATGTTTGCTTGACAACAGAAGGAAAAACAGTAGCGATTGCCACATCAAGCGGGAGAATTTTACCCTTACTGGTCATAGATGAACAAATTCCTGTCATGGGACGAAATACTCAAGGTAATCAAGGATTGAAACTACGCTATGGTGAAAACCTTGTGGGATGTGTTATTGTTGCTGAAAATAATACGATTTTATTAGTTTCTCAATTTGGTTATGGCAAACGGATAAAAATTGCAGATTTAAGATTAGCAAAGTTAGGGGATATTGGCACACAAGCTTTACAATTTACCAATAAAGCAGATAGTTTAATTGCGATTGATTTAGCCCCAAAACAAGCAATAATAACTCTCCTCACTACCCAAGACCGAACCTTAACTTTTCCGATAGAATCAGTTAAACTATGGGGTAAAGATGGCACAGGTGATCAACTGGCCAAACTTAAAAATAAAGAAGTCATTTATATGGCTTACTTGTCGCCAGAGATTATTGTATAACTATTTAATGTCGTTGACTACTCAATCATCAAAAAATATTTTTTCGTTTGACGTTTTTTGCTGCTTTTTTCAAAATCATGCTGACAAATTATCAAGTAATCCTCCATGTTATTACGACCTGAACAACGAGAAAAAATTGATCCCAATAATGATAGTGACTTCTACGAATTTCCTCGTTTTGTTACTCACGTTGATCAGGGATTTATTGACCAATTAATGAACCTTTACCGAGAACGTTTACAAGCTAAAAGCTGTATTTTAGATTTAATGAGTAGTTGGGTTTCTCATCTGCCTGATGATCTAGAATTTGACCATGTCGAAGGTCATGGAATGAATGAAGAGGAGTTGGCTAAAAATCCCCTTCTCGATCATTACTTTGTGCAGAACCTCAATGAGAATCCTAAGTTACCTTTAGAAGATAGTAGTTTTGATGCTGTTTTAATTGCAGTTTCTATCCAATACTTACAGTATCCTGAAGCGATATTTTCGGAAATTTATCGCATCCTTAAATCAGAGGGAATCGTAATTATTAGCTTTTCTAATCGAATGTTTTATCAAAAAGCGATCGCAGCATGGCGAGATGGCACTGATTTAAGTCGAATTCAATTAGTAAAAAGCTATTTTCAAGCAATTTCTGGCTTTAGTAAACCTGAAGTTATTCGTAATTCGCCTTCTCCTCTTCCCGGCTTTTTGCAAATGTTGGGTATGGTAGGAGCAGATCCTTTTTATGCAGTTATTAGTAATAAGCAATCTTGAAGAAGATAGAAGTTTGGTAAAATTCTTAAATTATCCCCCCCTGGGGGAAGGTATCTTATACTAAGATATAGCGGGTGTTTACCAAAAATCCACCCTAAAGTTGGGTAAATTACCCACCGAGTATCCAGTAAAGATATAGTTGAGGTTACGATAGTGGTTGCCACACCAGAGAAACAATACCAACATCCCACCCCAGGAAACAATACCAGCGATCGCGTAGCAGTCTTATTAATGGGATATGGAGAAGTCGAAAGCTACGAAGATTTTGCCAATTATAATGAACAGGCCTTAAATTTATTAACAGCAAAATTTGCGCCAGTTCCCAGTTGGGTTTATCCTCCCTTAGCAAAATTATTAGCCATTTTTGACCTTCACGAATGGCAGCATCAACACAATCATTTTATTTCTCCCCATAACCATATTTTTGAGCATCAAAGAGCTTCCATCGAGAAAGAATTACAAGAAAAATGGGGCGATCGCGTTCAAGTTTTCAAAGCTTTTAACTTTTGTAAACCCTACTTACCTGACCAAGTTTTAGAAGAAATTAAAGCCCAAGGATTTGATAAATTATTAATTTACCCTTTGTTAGTCGTTGATTCAATTTTTACCAGTGGAATTGCCGTTGAACAGGTCAATAATGCCCTATCAAAGCTAGCAGAAGGAACAAAACATTGGTTAAAAGGATTACGTTATATTCCCTCCTTTTATAACGAACCTGCTTACCTCGATTTAATTGCCAAATTAGTTGAACAAAAAATCACTGAAGATTTAGCGGCAAAATACCTGCCTTCTCAAATTGGCATTGTTTTATTAAATCATGGTTGTCCGCATGAAGCTAAGGGTTTCACCTCTGGAATTGATGAAAGCCAGATCTTATATGAATTAGCTAGAGAAAGATTAATTCATCGTTATCCCTTGATTTCTGTGGGTTGGTTAAATCACCAAACCCCTTTAATTAAATGGACACAACCCAATGCAGAATTAGCTGCCAAAAACCTCATTGAATTAGGGGCAAAAGCCATTATATTCATGCCCATTGGTTTTGCCACAGAAAATCATGAAACTCTCCTAGATGTAGAACACATTGCCCATCATTTACAGCATAAATATTCAGATACCACTTATATACAAATGCCTTGTGTAAATGATCATCCTGACTTTTGTAAAATGGCTGCACAATGGGCAGATTCTCACATTGCTGAGTTATTATCAGAGGAAGCTTTAAGCGTTAATCCTTCTTTAAAAATGCCGAAGTTAGATACTCATCATCATGAGCATGATAACGGACATCATCATTAATTATCTTAATTAGTTGAGGGAAAAGGTAGGGGCAAACTTTCTAGAATTGCTCCTACTCAAAGTTATCTTGAGTAATTTATTCATGAAAAATGATAAGATATAAAAGTATTTAATTTTCAGGTAATTGATATTGAGAGACAATTTTTTGAGCGTATTCAGGAACATGAGATTCTAATTTTTCGGGATGATGACGCTTCACATATAAATAGTTACGAGTAAAGTGAGAATCAATAGAAAATCGCGCATATTCTAATCCTTTTGGGCCAATTTTTTCAATTACTACACCCATTAATTTTGCTGCCCACATAGGCAATGTTACCCCTTGATCGTAAGCAGGAATACTTTGTTGAACCGCTTGTTTTCTATCTCCTTTTGAAATCACTGGTTTCGTATTAATTTGCTTCTCAACTAAAGATAACATTTCTTTTCCTTTATCATTGCGAACCATTATCCATTGCCAACCAAATTCTGCCCCCATATAACCCACGACTAAATCAGCCAAAGAATTTACATAATCAAAACAACTCATACAAGAAGGGGCAAAAACATCCTTTAATTTATTGGTTTTTAATCCAAAAAATGGTACTTTTTCAATAGAACCATCTTCATGCTTGAAATGGACTCGAAAATCCTGCATAAACTCATAATGAACTACTGTATCAGGAGATTTACTGGTCGTTTCTAAGAACTTTTGTAATCCTTCACGGGTCACATTATCCACACAGGGAGTTCCTAATACATAAAGCTTTTCTAATCCTAACTCTTTTTCAACGGCTCGCAATGCTTGAATTTGACAGCCTACTCCAATGACTAATAAGCGTTTTAATCCCGATGTTTCAATTTGTTCTAAGATAGATAAATTGGGGGATAAAGTCGGTTTATTAACCTTTGCTGCTAAAACTTCTTCTGGCGTTCTCGCAATCACAGGCATGGGTTGAAAGCGATCTGCTTGGGTATTTTGAACACAAACTACCCCTTCAACTATCTTTTGAGTAAGCATTTCACAAGCAATGGTACTAACGATTCCTGTCCATTGCGCTCCCTCAATAGGCTGTTTTTTTCGGGCCGCCATCATCTCCTGATGTACCCCAAAATACCAATCATTTTCCTCTTCTAAATTGCGACTTTTTCCATGAGTTGTTGTTTCAAGTTCAGCAATTTGTTGATTTATAAACGCACAAGCTTCCTTAACATAATGAACATAATAAGTATCACATAGTCCACAATCACTACAAAGTTCTTTAGCAGGGCGACGACTACCAGGTTTGAGGGCTTTCGCTTTGGTGTGGGGAGCAAGGAATGTCATAGGGTAAAATTTATTTGTTAGACAAAGGAAATCACCATAATTTAGGTTATGACATTATGGTAATTAATCGAGATAATATTAAAGAAATGTAACGAAACTTATCAACAAAGACCTAAAGGGATCTTAATGACAAAATGATGCTTTGAATTGGTAATTTATGTGTTAAATTAAGGCTTATTATTATTCCTGATATTTTTGGCATGAGAGACTACTTGTCAAAAAAATATAAGCTCCTTAAATCTCCGCTCCTCCTAGCTTCGGCAGGGGGATCGGAGACTTAAAATGTACTTAACAAACAATCTCTTAATCTCTTCTTTAACCTATGCTCAAAGTGAGGAAAAATTTTAATCAATTTATTGGAGATTGGTGAGTTGAGCATTTTTATAATAATGACCCAAAATTTGATCATAAGGAACGCCTTGTTCAGCTAAGTAATGAGTTCCCCACTGACTCAAACCGATACCATGACCATACCCTCTCCCATCAATTTTAAAGACTCCATTGCCACTTGAAACAGTGAATAAGGTACTTTTTAATTTCAAGGCTTTTCTTAGCTCATCATCAGTAATCTGGCGAGAACCGCTACTTCCGACAACTTTCATGGTAA
>JBCDDV010000141.1:0-6536 GCA_039180145.1 Cyanobacteria bacterium P01_G01_bin.49
AAACATTCGCTGGAATTATTAACAGTTTTCAGCTATTTTTTCTAGTAACTAAAACAGCTTAAAAGCTTATAAAGTAAGCCACTATTTATGGGCTTACTTTATGTTACCTAAGTAATTGATTAATACTAATTCTGACAAGTTTTGAGGCAGTGAAAATCTTTAATAATGACTCAAATAAAGTATCATCAAAGTCAGTGTATCTCGATTTTTCAGAATTAGGATAATTAACCTGCTTATATTTTAAATTCTTAAAAAGAACGGGACTTGAAAGTATTACGCACAGGTAAAGTCTCTTCCCTAGCTTGATCAAAAGGGATAACAGCTAAATCAGAATGTAACATCAAGGTAAGATCTTGGTTAGGATCGATTACGACCACTTGCCATGAACCACCACCAATGATTTGCCCTTCTGGTAAAGTCCATCCCGCTAAGGTTCCAAAGGCTGCCCCACCTAAAACTTCTAACGGATCGATAATGGCAACTAATAAAGAACTTAATGCAGAGATTCTGGATGGATTAAAGTTAAATTTAGACATGGATTATTCCTTCTTATAATTCTTTATTCCCTCCTAATTACTTAACTTTTCTACATGGACTTTTAAAATAAATAATTCTATAAAGAATATAAAGACGGCGATCGCGCTTTGGAGAAAAGCTTCTAATGTATGATCTCACTTCATCTTATGAATATCAAGTAGGGGGAGGATTGCCGGCCGATGCGCCGAGTTATGTAGTACGCACAGCAGATGAAGAACTTTACCAGTCCCTAAAAACGGGAGCATTTTGCTATGTTCTCAATTCCCGTCAAGTGGGTAAGTCAAGTTTGCGGGTTCGGGTGACAAAACGCTTGCAAGCGGACGGTTTTGCTTGTGTCACTGTTGATCTTTCAGGTATTGGTAATCGTAATAGCACTGCTGATCAATGGTACGCCGATATTATTATGCGTCTGGTGCGAGGACTAGGACTAGCCACACAAATTAATGTGCGTCGTTGGCTAGAAGAACGGATGTTTTTATCTCCCATTAATCGTTTGGGAGAAATGCTACAAGAAGAACTGCCTCAAGCGATCGCCAAACCGATTATTATTTTCTTTGATGAAATCGACAGTACCCTCAGTCTTCCATTCAATACAGACGACTTTTTTGCTTTATTAAGATCTTGCGATGAATATAGCCATCTTACTTTTACTCTTCTGGGGGTAGCAACCCCCTCAGATTTAATTACTGACAAAACTCGAACCCCTTTTAATATTGGTCGCGCCATTCAACTCCAGGGGTTCCAAGAAACAGAAGTGCAACCCTTGATGGCCGGACTCACCCAAAAAGTCAAACAACCCCAATGGGTGATGAAAGAAATTTTAAGCTGGACAGGAGGACAACCATTTCTCACCCAAAAACTGTGTCAGTTGATGGTTTCTCAGACAGGACAGCTTTTACATACCTCTGATGTAGCTAAGATTGTTCAGAAACAGATTATGGACAATTGGATCGCCCAAGATGAACCCCCGCATTTTAGAACCATCCGCGATCGCCTGCTGTGTAACGAAAAACGGGCCGGCCGACTTCTAGGTCTTTATCAGCAAGTCTTACAAGAAGGTCGGGTATTAGCCGATGATACACCAGAACAAATTGAATTACTCCTTTCTGGCTTAGTAGTGAAAGAAAATGGCTATTTACAACCGTATAATCGTATTTATCAAGGAATTTTCCATCTAAACTGGATAAAGAAGCAATTTAACAAACTACGTCCCTATGCTGAATTACTCAATAATTGGGTCTTATCTGACTATCAAGATCAATCCTCTCTTCTCCGAGGACAGGCCCTTTTTGAGGCGCAAACCTGGGCAAAAGGCAAAAGTTTGAGTAACCAAGATTATCGCTTTCTCGCTGCAAGTCAAGAACAGGAAAAACAAGAAGTCCAAGGAACATTAAAGGTAACAGAACAAGCTAACCAAATTCTTACCAAAGCCAAACAAAAATCTACCGTTATCATTGGTTACGGATTGTTTATTCTTGCCTCTGTTTCCATCACGGCAGGCTGGTTAATGGAAAAAAATCTGCTTCAGCAAGAACAGGTGGAATTAGGGAAAATCAAAGCCATGACCCTCGCTTCCGAAGCATCTTTTGAGTCTCATCAAACTTTAGATGCCCTCCTCGAAAGCCTCAAAGCAGGAGAAAAACTCCACCAAATGGGATGGAAAAAAGCGGATACCGACCTGAAAGTTCGCCTTGAAAAAGCCTTACACCAGTCTCTCTATTGGATACGAGAACACAACCGCCTAGAAGGACATCAAGATGTGGTGACACGGGTAAAATACAGTCCCGATGGACAAACCTTAACGACAGCAAGTTGGGATAAAACCTTAAAAATTTGGCGCAAAGATGGAACCTTACTCCATACCCTAGAAGGACATCAAGATGCAGTCTGGAGTGTTAATTATAGTCTCGATGGTCAGTGGTTAGTGAGTGCTAGTCGGGATAAAACAGCAAAATTATGGCGGGTTGAGGACGGACAAGAAATGGCCACCCTAAATTTTAATGAAGATTGGGTGGCTTGTGTCGGCTTTAGTCCCGATAGTCAACAGATAGTTACAATGGGTTGGAATGGCATCATTAAACTGTGGAATTTAAAAGGGGAAGAAATAATCTCATTTAAAACCCACGATGCCCCTGTTGTCGCCATTCATTACAGTCCCAAAGCCGATCTGATTGCCACAGCGAGTCGAGATGGAACGGCTAAGATCTGGAATCTTCAAGGACAAGAAGTTGCGACTTTACAAGGTCATAAAGACTGGGTCATGTATGTCAATTTTAGTCTTGATGGTCAAACTTTAGTCACCAGTAGTAAAGACAAAACAGCTAAATTGTGGGATTTGCAAGGACGAGAATTGGCAACCTTACAAGGACATACAGAAACCATAGGCAGCGCAGTATTCAGTCGAGATGGACAAACCATTGCCACAGCAGGATTTGATAAAACTGTACGTCTTTGGGATCGTCAGGGAAAACAATTGCAAGTCCTTCGGGGTCATACGGATGCGGTTTGGGGAGTTAATTTCAATGAAACAGGGGAAGTTTTGGCCAGCAGTGGAGAAGATGGAACCATTCGTCTTTGGCATCTTAACAATGGAATGAAGACATCCCAGACACAGTCTATTCTTCAAGAAGAAGAAGCAGCCAAAGCCAGAGTGAGTCTGAGTCCCGATGGTCAAGTCATTGCCACGGCAGGACGCTACACCATGGGAAAACTGTGGGATTTAGAGGGTAACCGTCTGACAGTTTTGAATAGTCATAGAGATAACCTAAGAAGCATTCAATTTAGCCCCACTGGACAATTAATTGTCACAGCCAGTCGGGATAAAACCGCCAAAGTCTGGAATCGACAAGGCGAAACAATAGTTACCCTACAAGGGCATCAGGGGGACGTACGAGATGCCCAATTTAGCCCTGATAGTCAAGTCATTGCCACAGCGAGTTGGGATACCACCACGAAACTCTGGAACCTCTCAGGACAAGAATTAGCTACTCTACAAGGGCATCAAGAAAGTGTCAGACAGGTAAATTTTAGCCCCGACGGTCAATTGGTTGCTACAGCGAGTGATGATGGAACCGTTAAACTTTGGAATCGACAAGGTAAACTATTAACAACCTTGCTTGGCCATCAAGCAGGAGTATTAGGGGCGACTTTTAGTCCCAATAGTCAGCAATTGGCGACAGCTAGCAAAGATCGCACCATTAAATTATGGAACCGTCAAGGAAAACTTTTAGCGACACTTCAAGGTCATGAAAATGCAGTGAATCACGTCAACTATAGTTCCGATGGGAAATTCATTGTTAGTGGCAGCGAAGATGGCACGATTAAACTTTGGACGGCACAAGGCAAAATTTTACAAACCCTAGGCGGTCATAATTCTGGGGTCAAAACAGTTCATTTCACCCCCAATGGTCAACAACTGATTTCTTCTGACTTGACAGGCACAGTGATCATCTGGGATTTGATGCTAGATTCAAGTCCTGAAACCCTTCTAGGACAGGGATGCGAATTGATTCAGAATTATCTGCAAACCAATGTGAATGTTAGCGAAACGGACAAGCAGTTATGCGATCGCTTTCTTCCTGCTAAAATAACCTTTAATTCTTAAGGTTGCATCAAAATAATCAATGGCAAGTAGTGAGACAGATCCCCCCATCTCTTTTGAAATTGCTTTAAATGTTGCTGATCAAGCCGTGTTTTCTCAAACCGCTAGACATCTCAAAAATATTGAAGTAGCGGTCTTGCAAGGGTCTTGGTTGGGTCAAAATTATGATCAAATTGCCAACGCAGCAGGTTACGCTCCAGAATATATTAAACATGATGTGGGGCCGAAATTGTGGAAATTGCTTTCGGCCAGCTTTGGCGAAAAGGTCAGCAAAATGAATTTAATGGCTGTACTTTTACAACAAGCACAACTCAACAACTATAGCGGACTAACCCCTTCCCATACTGTCAATGATTTGCCAACCCCTATCATAGAAACCCCTGTAGGTCTGGTTGCCCTGGACTCACCCCTCTATGTAGAACGTCCTCTCGTCGAAGCACGTTGTTACGAAGAAATTTTGCGCCCAGGATCTTTAATTCGCATAAAAGCCCCTAGGCAAATGGGAAAAACTTCTCTGATGGTGAGAATTTTAGCCCATGCAAAACAACAGTTAGCCCAACAGAATGTTAGTCTTGTGGCATTGAGTCTACAAAGGGCTGATAAAGCAGCGTTTTCTGACTTGGATCTGTTTTTGCGTTGGTTTTGTGCTGCCATCACTCGTAAACTGCAATTATCCCACCGCGTTGAGCATTACTGGAGTAATACCTTTGGCAGTAAAAGTAACTGTACAGCTTATTTTGAGGACTGCATCTTACCAGACATTGACGGGCCCTTGATTCTGGCTTTAGATCAAGTAGATGAGGTCTTTTTACATCCAGAAATTGCTGATGATTTTTTTACTTTGTTGCGTTCTTGGTATGAAGAAGCGGCCTATGGTGAAAGTGGCAACCCTCTCTGGCAAAACTTACGTTTAATTATTGTTCACTCCACAGAAGTTTATATTCCTCTAGATATTAATAAATCCCCTTTTAATGTGGGACTGGCAGTCGAATTGCAGCCTTTTACCTTTGAACAAGTTGGCAATTTAGCGCAATCTTATGGTTTGACTTTATCAGATAATCAAATTGGCGAGTTAATGAACTTGATTGCTGGACATCCTTATCTTGTACAACAAGCCTTTTATTATCTTGCTACCCAAACCCTCACCTTAGAAGAATTAATCAAAACAGGGGCAACCGATGCCAGTATTTATCATCACCATTTACATCGATTATTAGAAAATTTACAAGAACACTCAGTATTATTTACTGCTTATCAACAAGTATTAGAGGCATCAACTCCTATCGAGTTAGAACAGTTGGCTGCTTTTAAATTGCATAGTATGGGATTAGTTAATCTAGAAGGGAATCAAGTGATTTCTAGTTGTGAATTATATCAACAGTATTTTTTGGGTAAAAAATTTGTCTCTCTCTCAGACGAATAAAGGTTAATTTTTATCCATTGCTCCTCTTTCAATATAGCCACTTCTAATTCAGCAACGCCTAGGCGTTTAGGAGTAAGTGCGCACCGCTACGCGTATCTGGCTTTGCCAGATCGCCTGTTTGAAATAACTTCATATCCTGCTACTATTTGATAGATTCTTTGACTTGCTAACTGAAACAGTGGATGTCTGACTTTATGTTGTTCTCGGTTGTCCGTTCGAGAAATCTGTAGTATTTTTGAAACAAACTCTTTCTGAAAAATTATTTAATTATAGGTAGATGAAAATGTTAAGTAAAGCTTATTCTTTGGTACTTGCTACTATTAGTTTAGTTGTTCCAGTCAGGACTTCTTTGGCAGCTACAATTTTTACGGAAAGTTTTGATACCGTTTTTGAGAGTCCTTTTGTCTCTGGTCTTACCGACTCAGGAACTATCTCTTACACTTTGGAGGCTGAAGATCTTGATAGTGATGGCATACTTGACCCAGACGATCTGACTTCTGAGTTAATCTCTCTTACGCTGACATCTAACGATTTTTCAACACCTGAGTTAAACTTTAATCTCTCCTTTGAAATGGGAGATAACCTCGATATTTTTAATACTATTACTGATGTCATTAACCCATTTTTTGATTTTTCTAACGAGCAACTTTCTGTCATCTTAACTACTCAGATGCTCGAAGTCGAACCAGTGCGAGTAATTGTCGTTGATGAGTTAGGTTTGATTGCTCAGACAGGTGATTTTCCCACCCTTAATTCTGGCCTTGTCGGTCTTGGATTTGACTTTGACGGAAACGGGATAATAGAAGCGGAGGAATCAGTTATTGCTCCTACCAGTGTTCCAGAATCTTCAACTATCTTGAGTAGTCTTGTTCTTTTAGGATTATTTTTTATTGTCAAGTTAAAAAAATTCGAGGTATAAATTTTCGGTTCCGTTGCAAAAACAGGAGATCGCCGTTAGACTAGAATCAGTACAGA
>JBCDDV010000142.1:0-6498 GCA_039180145.1 Cyanobacteria bacterium P01_G01_bin.49
AATTAATTCTAAAAAATTTAATTTTCATTTAAGTACGCTCTTTAACCATAAACTGCCGTCCAAATTGTCCAACCATCAATTAATAAGAGCAACATAGTACAAACCAATAAAATTAGATACATCCAAGGTTGAGATAAAGGATGAATATCATTAGTATCAATACCAGTTTTTTCTGTGACAATTTGAACCAAACGAGAAAATCCAGCTATTCGCATTGGCAATAAGTAAGCTTGGTCTGAATTTTTACTAATAAAATAATATACTAATCCCCCTTGTCCAGTAGTTCGCAATTTTAAATCCTTGATTTCTGACCAATTTAGTGACCATCCTTGACGAAAAAAAGAGGAAAACCAAATCGGATAGGTAACTTTAATTTGGGTATTATCGACGATTACTTTTTGACTTAAAGCACCCACTAGAACCAGTAAGCCAAGAATTATTCCTATCCACAATAGAAGAGAAGGAATAGGAGCTTTTGTTACTTCAGCAAGAAAAGGAAGGGGAATGGTAAGAGAAATGTATAAACTAATTAGGGTAATTGAAATTAGAGGAGAAATACGAAAAGTAGAATTTTTTGTCGTCATCATGTTTCAATTTTGAATAGAAATAAGACGTTTTGCAACTCTGTACCCTTTGTCTGGATCGTTTTGATTTACTTCGTGTTATACAAGAGTTACAGTGACATATATAACCGAGAGTATGACCATGTTTTTACAACATAAACCTGGTGAGGATGACATCGAAGTTCTCAATATTGATCATCTTTACGATCCTTGTGAAACTCAAATTTCGGGCCGGTTTCATAGTGGAGAGGAACTGCAAGATCCCGAACCTTTTAATAAATCAGAATTAACTTTTCCGTCAGGTGAACCGCTTCCCCGTTGTTGGACTGACGCTGATTATCGCTTGGAAGCTGCATAGAAATTTTAGTAGGGTAAGGTAGACAAATAATCATCATCCTGCCCCTACTTAAGGAATATAGTGGGTTTTTATTTCAAGTTTAAAAATTTATCCAACGCAGCAACCATCTGAGGCGGCCAACGGCGGGTATTTTTGACCCAATCTAAGTCTTGATAACGGTTATCCATCCCAACTGCTGCCACCCAATGACTTTCCGCTTCTCCTTGTTGTCCCATATCCCATAAAACCGCAGTCAAAGCTGCCCGCACATCAGGAAACATGGGATACTTACGAACTAAATTTCGCATCTCGGTAATTGCTTCACCTGTTTTTCCCAATTGATAAGATGCTAGAGCCGCGTTAGCGCGAGCGAAGGCAAAATTTGGGGCAATTTCTGCCGCTTTTTGATAATCTGTCAACGCTTGTTGCCACTCTCCTTGGCCACCTTCAGCATTACCCCGATTATTGTAAGCCATTGCATCATCAGGATTCAGTTCCAAAACACTATTATAATCAGCGATCGCCGCTTCATAATTTCCTTTTGCTTCTAGGGCAGTTCCGCGATTAAGATAGGGATCAGGGGCATGGGGAGCTAATTCAATCGACTGGTTAAAATCAGCGATCGCTTCATCTAACTTATTTTGGCTGACCCGTGAATTTCCTCGATTACTCCAGACTGCTGGATTATCTGGGAATGTTTCAACCAGTTGCGTCCAGTAAGTTTCTGCCTGAGCAAAATCGCCTTTTTCTGTAGCTTTGATAGCTTTCTGGGCGATTTCTTCTCCATATTGTAGCTGTTCTTCTGTGATCGGAAAACTGTCAACCTCTTGAGCCAAGCCAACAGGCGTAAATCCTGTTCCAATCAACAAAATAATGAGTAAACTTAAAATCGAGCGAATCATTCCCGTTTTATTCCTAGTGGTTTTTACTTAATTATTACCTGAATTTTTAATTCTTGTTGATCATGGCAAGTTCAGCTATTCCGTTAAGCCATGTTTCAATGCAAAACGAACTAATTCAGTGCGACTATTGGTGGCTGTTTTACTAAACAAACGGCTGACGTATTTTTCGACATTCCTGACACTGGTATTTAAACGCGCCGCTATTTCTTTATTCATTAAGCCTTCAGCTACGAGATCCAAAACACTTTGTTCTCGCGGGGTTAAGTCAATTTTGATCGGCGATGGTGTCGTGGTTAATTGAGGCTGCTTGCCAATTTGTTGTTTGAGTTCTCTAATCTCTTGAACAATTTCTTCTAATTTTGTTGTGTCGCTATTGGCTTGGCTATTGACTTGACGGCGTTCTAATAGATTTTGAACGATAGCTTCTAATTCTTCTGGATCAAAAGGTTTTGGTAAATACGCATCACACCCCAACTGATATCCTTGAATTCGATCAGAAGTCATTCCTCTGGCGGTCAAAAGAACCACAGGAATTGTTTTAAACCGAGTATCTTCTCTGATTTTCTCTAAGAATTGATAACCATCGATTTGAGGCATCATCACATCAGAAATAATTAGATCTGGGATTTCTTTATCTAGAATTTCCCAGGCTTCGGTGGCATTACTGGCAACTTTAACATTCAGTTCTCCACTGTATTCTAAATAAGCTTGTACAGATTCACGAACACTAGGTTCATCATCCACTAATAAAACTTTAGCCAGATCAGACATAATTTCAGTTAAATAGTATTAGGAGAAGGAAAAAAATTCAATCTTCTTATGATTCATCAACAGTAACAGCATTAACTTCTACTGTTTCACCCTCTGGGTTCTCTTCAACAGTCACTTGATCCTTCTTTTGAAATCGTTCGATAACCATCTGAGATATTTCAGTCATTAACAAGGTTACTAAAACAAAATCATCAATTTGTCCAGCAATGGGGAAAACATCAGGAGAAATATCTATGGGACTAATGAAATAGACTAGAGTCCCTAAAATTATCCACCAGCGATATTGAGGATGACGAATTGCATTGCGATACCAATCATAGATGAATTGTAGCGGAAACTTCATGGATAATTTTTCCTTTCTCAGTTAAAACAACGGTTTGTATAGTTGCAATTCCCGACTGCTTGTTAGGGAATTTTCTTTTTTTTACCCTCTTTTAGCTTATCTAAAATCACAGCCAGAATGCTACCTAACGTGAATTCGGGATAAGCTCAAAGGCTATTGCAATCGTTGTCTGGAATACTCATTCTCTCGTTAAATATCATCCAACTCCGCCACCGAAGGTGAGCGTAGCGTCCTCCGACCCCCTAACCCCGAACTCAGGTTACCTATTGCCCTGACTGGCTTTTGCCACAATCAAGTCGTAAAAACCGTACTAAGCTTACCTTGACTTCTTTGACAAGTTTTTGTTACATTTATTTGCATAAAGCAATAAAACTTAAACAAAGGAGCTAATTATTATGTTAACTTTAGTTATTTCTTTACTTATCATCGGTTGGGTAGCTGCTGCTGTGATCGGAACTCAAGCTTATTTCCGGGGAGAACAAACCAAACCCATCCATGAGAGAAACTGGCGTTCTCAATCTTTTGAAACCATTGCTAAATCAGTCACAGGGAAAAGCGTTGATAATAATCGTATTCCTGCGTTCCAAGTTGATGCTTATGGTAGTCAAAATTTATCCGATAGCTAATATTATTTTTTACAAATAAAAAGCATTCATTCGAGTAGAGTGGGTAATACTTACTCTACTAAAACCTATATCATATTGACGATTCATCAACACCATCAGCAAGAAAAGACAAGTTATCTGTTTAATCAGGTTTAATTTCTTGGGTTTCAGAAATTAAGGTTGACGGTGGTTGAGCAGATTTTGCTTTAGGTTTTTCCTCAGAACTCAACCCCATTTTCACTTGATTCAATAAAGTTCCTAACTTCCCTTCATCTAACAACGTATTAATTAGAGACAAACCACTGGTTGATAAGAGTAATTTGTTAATATCGCCCGTACTGGATGTTCCATTGCCATTGCTGCCATTTAACCCAGGAAAAGCGTAGATTTTGGCATCTCCTAATACACCGGGTTGAGGAGCCAAAGATTTGACAATTTCAGGTAACTGAGAAGCTAATTCAGGCCAAACTTCCTTAATAAGCTCAGCCGTCCGATTAGCATTGCTGAGGGTATTTTCTGCCTCGATTAAAGCCTGTTTTGCTTCAGCTTCACCCAACATTTTATACTTATTGGCATCAGCTAAGGTGCGGATGGATTCAGCTTCTAATTCTGCCGCCTGACGGGCAATTTCCGCTTGGCGACGACGACGAAAGACATCAATTTCCACAACATTTTGTTCAGAAATACGGGCTTTTTGAGCTTCTTGTTCGGCAGAAATCACGGTGAGACGTTGTTCTCGTTCGGCTGTTTCTATGGCTTGGGCAGTCATAACACTGGCTTCTGCTTGGGCTTTTTCGGCTTCAGATTCAAACCGTTCCCTTTCTTTTTCGGCAATGGCGATCGCCGCTTGTTGTTGAGCAATTTTTGATTGTTGTTCCGAGGCAGCCACTTCTGCCTGAGCATTTAACTGGGAAGATTGAGTCATTTTTCGGCGGGTAATTTCTGCTACTTCTGATTCTTGCTTTTGAAGGGTTTGGGCAACTTTCAGTTGTTTGTTTTGTTCTTCTAGTTCTATATTAGCGGCGATTTGTTTTTGTTCAATGGCTAATTGTTTTTGAATTTTTTCTTCTTCTACTGCTTGTTCTTGAAGAATTTTATTTTTTTCAATTTTTGCGGTCTCTTTATCCTTCGTTTCTTGAATTTCTCGTTGTTGCTGGGCGCGGAAAAATTCGATATCTTTCTGCTGGGTTAGATTGGCATCTTCTTTTTGCTTAGCAATTTCTAAGGTTAATTTTTCGGCTTCTAATTCTCTTTGTTCAATGGCAACTTTGGTATCAAGTTCGACTTCTCGTTTTTGTTGAATTGATTTTTGGATGGTTTCGGTTCTTAGTCTGACTCCTTGAGCATCAAAGAAATTATTTTCATCATAGGTATCACTTTCCTCAATTTCTGAAATGGCAATATTATTAAGGGTAAGTCCCACTTTTTTGAGATCTTGTTGAATCAGATTTAAAACCGCTTCTGCAAACCCCAATTTATCGGAATCAATTTCGGCAATACGTTTCTTTTTTGCAGCGGCTCGAATCGCATCATCTGCCCGTTTTTCAATAGCATCTTTGATATCATTTTCGGATATTTTTCCTTGCTTCGATAACCGTGCTGCTGCTGATAAAATATCTTTCTCTTCTTGGGCAATACAAACATAAAAAGTCACTCGCATATTTGCCCGTAAATAATCTTGAGTTCTTACCGCCAAATTCCCTGAGCGAACCACATCAATAGAAATTTCTCTGAGAGGAACACGGGTAATTTCATGAAACCCAGGAATGACAATACAGCCGCCATTTAAAATTACTCGTTTACTTTTTTGGAAGATGCCTCCTGTTCTCACTAATGCTTCATTATTAGGAGCAATGACATAAAATCTTGTATAGATCCAAACACTTAATAATAGTAAAAATAATAAGACACCAATACTACCTAAAATTCCCACAAAAGGTAAACTATTACTCCCAATTCCCAATTGTCCCATCGAAGGAGAGTTGATGGGTAAAGGTTGACTTGTCGTAATATTTTTTGACTCAATCTTTGGATGGAAGTGACTGTATTCTCTTATTTCAACATCATAATCAGTCGAAATTTTCGGCAAACTTTGAATAATTTCTAATATAAGCTTTGGGTTCATTTCTGTCCTTCCTTTTTAAGAATCTTGGGGTAAATTAGAGCTATTTAGCCATTTATCTTCATCGGAACTATCTTTGGTAATACCTAAATAACTATGCTCTCGACGATCAATAATTAAAATCTTTTGTCCGTTATGGGGAATCACATTTGCCCAGTGGGGTAAACAAACACTAATTGTTACTAAATTTCCTGCTAAGTCGTAAACGTCTGTCTGTCCAATCTTGCCTTCTGTTAAGTAGGGAATTGTTTTTGAAGTAACGATTCCTACACAGCCAATTAAACGTTCACTACTGACATCTTCTCCAAAAGAAGCAAAAAGCTTACCAATGGGATTTGATAATATTTTTCCAACCAATAATCCCGTGGTTAATGAAGCAATAAAAACCAATCCTCCTAACCCCAATAAACGATCAGGAACTGTTCCTGTGATACTTCCCAAAATTGTATTCAATATCCAACCTGTCATCCCCCAAACACTAAAATCGATGGCTAATAAAATCATTAAAGGCGCTTTTCCCAGACCAAACCATCCTAAAAAACGCCAAGGGTTAAAGCCATCTCCCTCAAAATCTGCATCAGCATCAATATCTCCATCAACATCTGCATCTAAGTTGAACCCGTTACCATCTAGATTAAGCTCAATATCTCCATCAATATCTCCCCCTTCATCCCCTCCCCCGGAGATAATAATGAGGAGAAAAAAAGCAACGCCAATGCCTAAAAGAATCCAATAGGGAAAGTTAGCCAGATGAAATAGCATCAGTATTAGACTACCCAATCCTTAGTCTTTTGCTTTAGTTTAACAAATAAAATTCTTGGCTGAAATAATTGTATCAATCTTGTAATCTTTAGG
>JBCDDV010000143.1:0-6484 GCA_039180145.1 Cyanobacteria bacterium P01_G01_bin.49
AAAACAGTAGTTTGACAATAGCTTTTGACCTGATTAAGCTAGAGCGTTGAATCAAACACCATTGTGTATGTCTCATCACTGGCTTATCTATGATATACTGCAAAGTCAATTTCTGTTTTTTTGCGTATATTTTTTATCTAAGTATCAACCCCAACAATAAAAAGTTAAATTGGTATTTCCATAATGTTTTTCTCGAAAAATTTTTAAGTTTTTAATCTCAATTGCTTGCCAAAATTTGGGATTATTTTCAACAGCGATTTCTCCTTGTTTCCCTAAAATCAATTGACTAATAATTGTTTCTAATGTTAACTGATATAAATCACTTTGATAAGGCGGATCAAAATAAATTTTGTCAAATTGTTGTCCTTGTAAGCGATTTAATTCTTTTAAAATATCTCCCCGAATTACTTGATATTCTTGTTGGTCAGTAGCAATATCTTGCCAATTTTGTCTAATAATTTGACAAGCTTTACCATATTTTTCAATTCCGATAACTTTGGTTGCTCCACGACATAAAGCCTCAGCCCCCATTGAGCCATTGCCCGCGCACAAATCCAACCAGCGACACCCTTCTATTTGTCCTTGCCAAATATTAAATAAAGCTTCTCGTACCTTAGCAGAAGTCGGACGAGTTGACTCTCCCGGTAAGGTTTTGATCAGTCGATTTCCATGAATCCTCATACCACCAAGAGTTGGCTAAACTTCTACACGCCTAAACGCCTAGACTCCTCATTTTTATCAACCAATTTAACAAAATTTGAAAGAATTTTTAACCCATCATCAGATGATTTTTCAGGATGAAATTGCACTGCCATCAGGTTATTTCGAGCGATCGCCGCCGTGACCGTTTGACTGCCATGAGTCACGACTGCTGCCTTGACTTTGGGATCAACAGGATCAACATAATAGGAATGGACAAAATAAACATAAGGATCAATAGACAATCCTTGCCATAAACTGAGATCAGATTGGGTAAACTGTAATTGATTCCAACCCATATGAGGAATGGTTAAATTAGGCTCAGACCGAAAACGACGAACCATCCCAGGAATAATCCCTAACCCTGGTTCTTTTCCTTCTTCAGACCCATCAAAAAGAATTTGTAGACCCAAACAAATCCCTAAAAAGGGTTTGCCTTGGGTGATCGCCTGTTTAATTGGCTCTACCAGATGACGCGATTTTAAATGTTGTACGGCTGGATCGAATGCTCCAACCCCTGGTAAAACGATCCCCTTAGCTGCCGCGATCTCATCAGGAGAATCAGTAATTTTCGGGGTGATTCCTGCCTTTTCAAGACCCTTACAAGCCGAGTGTAGGTTACCCATATCGTAGTCAATAACAGCAATGAAGCCCATAAATGCTCACTAATAATCGACTTCTCTTCATTTTATTGTAAATGAACTCACCAGTTAGACGTTGAAAATTTTCCGATTTTTTCTTGACCCTTCTATTTCAAAGTTTCCTATTCCCTGACTGACCATTTACCGATAAGATGGATTGTGCTGAATAAAAATTATACAGTGACATGAACCTTGGAAATGGTACAGTCCGCCCCATTTCCTCCCCGTCATAGGTACTCCGACGGGGTATCTAGCGGTAAATTTGAAGATTAATGAACCAAGACCTATTTGAAAAAGTCAAAGCGATCGTTGCTGAACAACTCGAAGTCAAACCCGAAGAAATTACCCCAGAATCTAGTTTTGCCAACGATCTAGGGGCCGATTCTTTAGACACAGTAGAATTGGTTATGGCTTTAGAAGAAGAGTTTAGCATTGAAATTCCTGACGAAGTTGCCGAGCAAATTGATACAGTTGGCAAAGCCGTTGATCATATAGACGAGGCCAAATCTGCCTGATGTCTCTACTGGTTCACCATTAATATCCTTACCCCCTCATTCACTCTCCTAACAGTAATGCTGGGTAGACTAGGCTCTTATTAAGCAAAAATCATGACGAATTCACAATTAAAGCGAGTTGTTGTAACAGGGTTAGGTGCAATCACCCCCATTGGCAATACCCTCATCGACTATTGGGAAGGTTTGCTCAGCGGACGCAATGGAATTGGTGATATTACTCATTTTGATGCCTCCCAACACACCTGCCGAATTGCAGGAGAAGTTAAAGGATTTGACCCTCACGATTACTTAGATCGCAAAGAAGCAAAGCGCATGGATCGTTTTGCTCAATTAGGAGTATGCGCTAGCCTACAAGCATTAGCTGATTCAAAGTTGGTGATTAATGACCTTAATGCCGACCAAGTGGGAGTGATTCTTGGGACAGGAGTAGGGGGAATCAAAGTCCTTGAGGATCAACAAGAAATTTATTTAACCCGTGGACCAAGTCGGTGTAGTCCCTTTATGATTCCGATGATGATCGGGAATATAGCTGCTGGATTAACGGCTATTCAAATCGGAGCCAAAGGGCCCAATAACTGTACTGTTACTGCTTGTGCAGCCGGATCTAACGCTATTGGAGATGCTTTTCGCCTTATTCAACAAGGTTATGCAAAAGCGATGCTCTGTGGTGGAACAGAAGCGGCTGTTACTCCCCTAGGGTTAGCCGGGTTTGCCGCAGCAAGAGCTTTATCAACCCGAAACGATGACCCAAAAACAGCCAGTCGCCCTTTTGACAGGGATCGGGATGGCTTTGTCATGGGAGAAGGATCGGGAATACTCTTGTTAGAAGAACTTGAACAAGCCCTAAACCGAGGCGCAAAAATTTATGGAGAAATGGTAGGGTATGGTATGACCTGTGACGCCTATCATATAACTGCTCCTGTTCCTGATGGTCGTGGGGCAACTCGTGCGATGGAACTCGCCTTAAAAGATGGAGGCCTCTCACCAGAGCAAGTGGACTACATCAATGCTCACGGAACCAGCACCACAGCCAATGATGTCACAGAAACTAAGGCAATAAAAAAAGCCTTGGGGGATCAAGCTTATAAAATTGCCGTTAGTTCAACCAAATCCATGACAGGTCATCTCTTAGGAGGATCTGGCGGGATTGAAGCTGTCGCAACTGTCATGGCGATCGCTGATGATAAAATTCCTCCCACCATAAATTTAGAACATCCCGATCCTGAATGCGATCTTGATTATGTGCCTCATCAAAGTCGTCTGTTGAAAGTAGGGGTGGCATTATCTAATTCTTTCGGGTTTGGCGGTCATAACGTTACCTTAGCTTTCAAAAAATATCATTAGTTGATGCTTACTCCTCAAACTGAGCTTAGTTGAGGACACAAAACTGTGAAAATTAGGCTCAGGGCTAGGATGAAGAGACCTAAAGGGTGGGAAGACAAATGGGTAAAATTTAATAGCTGATTCTTACATTTTGACAAAAAGTCCTTAAAACACCGATAGAGGAGAAAACAAAAATCTTGAAGTAAAGTGGCTAAGTTCTGTTAAGGTTTAAGTGATCTGACTAACCCAAATTCTAGCCCTTTTCAACTCTAGTTGTTATCAGAGACAATGAACCTAATGGAGAATCATTGACAATCATTATACTGAAATTCTGTTAGTGTATCTTTCCATCGTTACTCAACAATGGGATGATAAGGAAAAACCTTGGGGCAACCTACAGTTAGCAGGTTCTAAACTCCATACTCATTAATTGTCTTATCGTAGTTTATTCCAAGAAAAATTATGGTCGTTGCCACTCAGTCACTCGAAAAACTGTGCATTAATTCTATTCGCTTTTTAGCAGTTGATGCTGTAGAAAAAGCAAAGTCCGGACACCCAGGACTACCTATGGGCGCTGCGCCAATGGCGTTCGTTCTGTGGGATAAATTCATGCGGTATAATCCCAAAAACCCCAAATGGTTCAACCGCGATCGCTTCGTATTATCTGCCGGTCATGGTTCTATGTTGCAGTATGCGCTGCTTTACTTAGCAGGCTACGATAGCGTTAGCATAGAAGATATCAAAAACTTCCGTCAGTGGGAATCCAGTACTCCCGGACACCCCGAAAACTTCATGACATCAGGAGTAGAAATTACTACCGGGCCTTTGGGTCAAGGAATTGCTAATGCAGTCGGTTTGGCGATGGCAGAAGCACACCTTGCTGCGATGTACAACAAACCCGATGCTAAAATTGTTGACCACTACACCTACTGTATTTTGGGTGACGGTTGCAACATGGAAGGTATTTCTGGTGAAGCTTGCTCTTTTGCAGGACACCAGGGTTTGGGTAAACTGATTGCGCTGTACGACGACAACCACATCTCCATTGATGGTTCCACCGACGTAGCATTTACCGAAGATGTTTCCAAGCGTTTTGAAGCTTATGGCTGGCACGTTCTCCACGTCAAAGATGGTAATAACGATTTAGACGGAATTGCTAAAGCGATCGAAGAAGCTAAATCTGTTACCGACAAACCCACCATGATTAAGGTGACAACCACCATCGGTTATGGTGCGCCTAATAAGCAAGATACAGCAGGTATTCACGGTGCTGCTCTTGGTGCTGATGAAGTTAAACTTACCCGTGAGAACTTAGGTTGGAACCACGAACCCTTTCAATTGCCAGAAGATGCCTTAAACCATATGCGTAAAGCAGTGGAGCGCGGTGCTGGCTATGAAGACGAGTGGAAGAAGACTTTTGAAAACTATAAGTCCAAATACGCTAAAGAAGCAGCAGAATTTGAGCGTTATTTAACTGGTAAGCTTCCCGATGGTTGGGACAAAGTATTACCTACATACACTCCCGAAGACAAAGGTTTAGCAACTCGTAAATACTCTCAAGATTGCCTGAATAAACTAGCAGGAGTTTTACCAGAGTTAATTGGTGGTTCCGCTGACTTAACCCACTCCAACCTTACCGAAATTAAGGAATCCGGGGAATTTCAAAAAGGTGCATACCAAAACCGTAACGTCCACTTCGGCGTGCGCGAACACGGTATGGGTGGAATCTGTAACGGTATGGCGCTGCACGATTCGGGATTAATTCCTTATGGTGCAACTTTCTTAATCTTCACAGACTATATGCGGGCTGCTATCCGTTTATCAGCACTGTCTCATACTGGAACGCTCTGGGTAATGACTCACGATTCCATCGGACAAGGTGAAGATGGCCCTACCCACCAGCCAATCGAAACTTTGGCTTCATTGAGAGCTATTCCCAACTTAAACGTAATTCGTCCCGCAGACGGTAACGAAGTTTCTGGGGCTTATAAATGCGCTATCGAAAGAGCTAAGAAAAAAGACCCTACTTTATTAGCATTCACTCGTCAAGGTGTACCTAACTTAAAAGGTACCTCTATCGAAAATGTGGCTAAAGGTGCTTATATTCTAGTTGATTGCGACGGAACTCCAGACATCATTTTGATCGGTACTGGTTCTGAAGTACAGCTTTGTGTCGGTGCTGCTGAAAAACTTTCCGGTGAAGGTAAGAAAGTCCGCGTAGTTTCCATGCCTTGTTGGGAAATATACGAAGATCAAGATGATTCTTACAAGGAATCCGTACTACCTAAAGCCGTTACCAAGCGCGTGTCTGTAGAAGCTGCTGCGAGCTTTGGCTGGACAAAGTACGTTGGTATGGAAGGTGCAAGTGTAAGCATCGATCAATTTGGTGCTTCTGCTCCTGGTGCAATTGTGATGGAGAAATTCGGTTTCACCGTTGACAATGTAGTAGCAACTGCGAAGAAAGTTTTAGGATAATTCCTGATTACTGTTGTTAATTGCATTAATTTAAGCCCTTTAATCTTTTTAGAGGGCTTTTTGTGTCTAACAGTAAAATTCAAGGTAATGTTTGCCAAGCTTGTTGAACTAAATAGCTTAACCAACGACGTTGAACTCTATCTAAAAGGGGATCGTCTTGTAAGACTTCGGCAGTTAATTCATCTAAAGATTGTCCCTGAGAACGGGCCAACTTAACCACTCCAGTAATCGCTACAGCGATCATTTCTTCATCTACTGGTTTGCTTCGTAAGGCAAATATTTCTTCTGGACTCGCTGGAATGTGATAATTCATAACGGATAAATATGATTTTGAATAGTGAAAATTGACCCCGAAAATGTAAACTTTTTTAAAGTGTTTCTCATAATACGGTAATCGAAAGTTTAACGTACTTTCAACAGATTGAAATCTATACTTTTGCTTAATTTTGGTTTTCTTAATACATCGTCATGGAAGAAATTATTTATCTAGAAGTTCCAACCCCTGATATAGTCGCTGTTCGTCATTGGTTACAGCAGCAATGGATACCAATTGTTGGAAAGAAAATTATTACATCGGATGGGATTCGTTTGCAACGGGTAGATAACGCTTCAGAATCTTTGGCACAATTTCCGGAAAAAGAATTATCAATTTTTGTGTGGTCAGTGCAACGAACGACCTACCTTAAAGTATTCCGTTGGGGAAATCAACTTTTTCCTTCAGAAAAAAAAGTCTGTGATCAATTAGTCAAAGAAATTAGAAAGAAGTTTCCTCCTGAGTATAAAGCATTGCCGGAATTAAATGCCTCAGTCGAGACAATTTTTGCAGAACTA